>JACDOC010000001.1:300000-537610 GCA_017656295.1 Bacillus sp. (in: firmicutes)
TCAAAAAATTATGCCACGATTAGGTGGATTAGCCATATATATCAGTTTTATGGTAGGCGTTATAGTCTTACAACCATCAAATGTATATGCTCCCGCAATTTTGTTAGGTAGTTTCATCATTATTGTCACCGGAATGCTCGATGATATGATGGAATTATCAGCCAAAGTCAAATTAATGGGACAACTAGCGTCGGCTTTAGTTGTTGTGTTGTGGGGAGGAGTACAAGTTGAGTTCATTAACCTCCCGTTCGGTGGAGAAATTAACTTCGGGATGCTTAGTATTCCGTTAACGGTTTTATGGATCGTTGGTGTAACGAACGCCATTAACTTAATCGATGGATTAGACGGATTAGCTGCCGGTGTATCCTCCATCGCCCTATTTACGATTGTGGGTATGGCCCTTATTATGGGGAATGTTTACGTAGCGACCATTGCCGCCTTGTTATTAGCAAGTACGTTAGGCTTCCTCATTTATAATTTCCACCCAGCCAAAATTTTTATGGGAGATACAGGGGCATTGTTCTTAGGTTATATGATTTCTGTCCTTGCCTTACTAGGATTTAAAAACGTTACCGTTATTTCCTTTATTATCCCGATAATTATTCTTGGAGTTCCAATTTCCGACACGTTTTTTGCGATTATTCGCCGAATCGTTAACAAACAACCATTATCAGCTCCAGATAAATCACACCTACACCACTGCTTATTGCGATTAGGCTTTACTCATCGACAAACGGTGTTAATTATATACGCCATTTCCGCATTGTTTGGTCTCGCTGCCGTGATTTTTTCCCAAGCGACGATGTGGGGGGCAATGATTGTTATTGCGGTACTGTTGATTGCCATTGAATTGTTTGTTGAAAGTATTGGCCTAGTCGGAAAAAATTATCGACCATTGCTAAAATTAGTTCGTGCAAGAAAGTAATCAAAAAAGGATGTTCCGATGATTTGGAACATCCTTTTTTCATCTCCTTTATATGAATAGTGATCAGCATTTATGGAAATAAAAAAGGAAAGCATATTCGCTTTCCTTTAGTTTGTATCATTTTGAGCAACATCTTTCTGATCATCATGATCTTCGCGACTGGACACTTCTAAATGCGCTTTTAACGTTTCTTTTACGTTTTCTAAGTCTTCCTCGTCTAATTCGTAAATATAGCCAAGTCCGGATTGATAACCATCTGAACCTTTTAATGTTAATGACTCAATGTTTAACTCATTGGAAAGTCCATAACTAGCTAGTGATTTCATTTCAGAAAATTTCATGTTTGTTTTCATGTTATCGCCAATGGCTTCCATGACGTCGCCATATTTCGTAATGGCGTTCACCGAAATAGCTTTTTTCAAAATGGCTTTCATAATTTCCTGTTGACGCTTTCCGCGTTCGATGTCGTTATCTTTTTTACGCGTACGAGCTAATGCTAATGCTTCTTCCCCGTTTAATTTTTGCTCTCCTGGAAGTAAGTGAATTGCGTTATGTTTGTCCTCTGAATTTTTTTCGAAAATTTCATAAGGTACTTCCACCGTAATACCACCTAAGGCATCAACAACATCAATGAAAGCGTAAAAGTTCATACGAACGTAATAATCCACAGGAACGTCTAACAAGTTTTCGATCGTTTCAATCGTTGCTTTTGGACCCCCAAAATAATGTGCGTGATTAATACGTGTCTTGTACCCAACTTCAGGAATATAAACAAAAGAATCGCGTGGAATACTTAGCAATTTGACAGATTTTTGTTCTTTATTAAATGTTGCTAGTATTAATGCATCGGATCGAGTTTTTTCCCCGTAATTTCGCGATTTACTGTCATCTACTCCAATAAATAAAATTGAAATGTTATCCTCTTTCGGATCGACATCTTCATCACGTAAGTTCGATTTTTCACGGCCCTCGATTTCGGTATATGACTGATCAGCTACAGATTGTGCTTTGTAATACAAATACGCTCCGTAACCTGTTGTAGACAGTCCCAAAAGTAATATCGGAAAAATTAGAAACCAAAAGATTCGTCTTCTTTTAGCCTTCTTTTGTCTCCTTCTTAAATGTTGTCTATTCATTGTGAATGTCTAACTCCTTTATACAAATTTACGACAAATCATCCGAAAATAAAACAAATTTTTTAAACTAAAATTCATTTTACTATGAATTTATATATGGGTAAAATGAAATTTTCATTACAAACAATCCAGAAGTATGAAAAAGACTGGCCAGTATGCCAGTCTTTTACCTATCTACCTCTGTCTCCAAATACACCGTCTCTCCTTCCGTAATCACCGCTTGTCCGTTTGTGAGTTCGGTCATCCAGTCGGTGAAGGAAGCAGTTTGGTTTTCTTCGACATATGTTTCGATTTCGACTTGGTCGAGGTAGTGGATGTCTTTTATTTGATAAATCGATGAACGAAGCTCGTTTTCGACTTTTCCAAGCCATGTGTAATCAATTTTTGTATGCATAACCCGCATGAGTTTTCGTTCGACAACACCGGTTGCTTTGATTCCTTCGGAGGTTGCTTTTCCATATGCCCGAATGAGTCCGCCGGCACCGAGTTTAATGCCTCCGAAGTAGCGAGTAACCACAACGACGGTATCTTTTAAATCTTTCTTTTTCAGTACTTCTAGCATGGGAACTCCGGCGGTACCGCTTGGTTCTCCATCATCATTCGCTTTTTGAATTTGATTGTTTTCTCCAATCATATATGCAGAACAATTGTGAGTTGCGTCCCAGTGTTTCTTTTTGATTTCTTGAATAAATGTTTGAGCTTCTTCTTCGGTTTGTACACGGTTTACATAGGCAATAAACCTTGACTTTTGAATAACAATTTCGTGTTCGCCATAACCTTTTACCGTATAGTAACGAGGTAGCATTTCTGTTCACTCCTCAACTATTCTTTTGCCATTGTAAACGAGATTTTATTTTTCGACAACAAAAGTCATTCGATGAAGATACCATCAAAATTAATACAAAAATTTTAAAAATTAATACATTCCTATACAAAAATTAACATCATCATTTCATCATAACATAAAATTGCCCTGTATTGTAATTAAACTTTAATATTCGACAAAAATAGACATGTTATAATAGGATCTAGAAGGATCCGTTAAACAGGTTGCAGGTAAAAGTTCTCATGGATGACGGACATTATTCCTATATCAGTTAGTCCAAATAGCATATGTACATAGAGCAAAACTACTTCTTTTTACCGAAATTTGGTCTTTTTGGTTCAATTTCCATAGGAAAGAATAGTTTCCTCTTTTTTTTCCATGTACAATATTTGTAGCATCAGGCGATGGGGTTCATCGGAGGGAAAAGAATGAAAGTGGATAATGTCGATGTGAAGGCATTAGATAAAGTAGTCGATAAAATGATTCAAACTGTCGACCAAAGTAAAGATGAAATTTTTAATATAGGGGAACGTTGTCGACAAGATTACGAAGCGATCTCATTAGAGCTAGAAGAAGTTAAGAAAATGTTCGAACAGGTGATTGCAGAAGGAGAAGAGCTGGAAGTAAAGTCTCGATTAGCACGAAATCGCTTATCTGAAGTGAACAAAAATTTTCACCAATATACCGAAGAACAAGTACGTGAAGCATATGAGAAAGCACACGAATTTCATACGAAGCTTCAGATTAATCATCAAGTAGAAAAACAGCTGCGCGATCGGCGTGATGAATTGGAACGTCGTTTACGGTCACTTGAGCATACAATCGAACGGGCCGAACATTTAGTATCTCAAGTATCGGTTGTATTAAATTATTTACAGACGGACTTTAAACAAGTTGGTGAAATGATCAAAGATGCGAAGGAGAAAAAAGATTTTGGTTTACGCATCATTGAAGCTCAAGAAGAAGAAAGAAAACGTCTGTCGAGGGAAATTCATGATGGTCCAGCGCAAATGTTAGCGAATGTTCTTATGCGCTCAGATTTAATTGATCGAGTGTATCGGGAGCGGAGTCCAGAAGAAGCGTTAAAAGAAATTCGGAGCTTAAAACAGATGGTTCGATCGGCATTATATGAGGTGCGACGAATTATCTATGATTTGCGACCAATGGCACTGGATGACTTAGGCTTAATTCCTACCCTCAAAAAATATTTACAAACGATCGAAGAATATCATAAAGGGACAAAAATCCATTTTACGAATTATGGCTTAGAAACAAGACTTCCTCCAAATTATGAAGTAGCACTCTTTCGCTTGATTCAAGAGTCTGTACAAAATGCCCTTAAACACGCCCAAGCGCATGAGATCCAAGTAAAAGTCGATATTCAAAACCAGCAAGTGACCGCCGTTGTGAAAGATGATGGCAAAGGATTTGACCCTTCTGTGAAACAACCGAGTTCGTTCGGCATTATGGGAATGAAAGAACGGGTCGATTTGTTAGAAGGGGAATTGTCCATTCGTTCAAATATAGGCGTAGGAACGGTTGTATATATTCAAGTACCATTAAAGAAATGATCGTTGTTCAAACGTAGGGAGGCGAAAACAATGGCAATTAACATTGTCATTATCGATGATCATCAATTGTTCCGTGAAGGAATGAAACGTATCTTAGAATTTGAAGAAGAGTTTACCGTTGTTGCGGAAGGAAATGATGGTACCGAAGCGGTTCAACTCGTTGAAACATACCAACCAGATGTTGTGCTAATGGATATTAACATGCCTGATATGAATGGCATTGAAGCGACAAGACAGCTGATTGAAAAATTTCCAGAAACGAAAGTGATTATTTTATCGATTCATGACGATGAAAACTATGTAACGCACGCCTTAAAAACTGGAGCGATGGGTTATTTACTAAAAGAAATGGATTCTGAAACGTTAATTGAAGCGGTGAAAGTTGTATCAGAAGGTGGATCCTATTTACATCCGAAAGTGACGAGAAACTTACTGAACGAATTTCGACGCCTGGTGGCTCATGGGGAAGAAAAGAAACAAAACACGCAATTTCACCAAACGGAAGTTCGTCGTCCGCTTCACCTATTAACGCGTCGGGAATGTGAAGTATTGCAACTGTTAGCGGATGGAAAAAGTAATCGTGCTATCGGTGAAGCGTTATATATCAGTGAAAAAACGGTGAAAAACCACGTTAGTAATATTTTACAAAAAATGAATGTGAACGACCGTACTCAAGCGGTTGTTATGGCCATTAAAAACGGTTGGGTGGAGGTTCGGTAAAAATAATACGCCCTATTTCCAAAATTGGAAAGGGCGTTTTTTTATGTGGGAAAATTTACGGCCGTCTGCGAGCAAAATCAACGAAACGAAATTTATCCAACCGGTGGCGTGATTCGGTATATTGAAACAGCGTCACGTCTTCTAAATACACGTAGTTTTTTACGACAACAATATGTGTATCATTTCCGATATCTAAATATTGGCGGTCCTCATCTGTACAGCGTTCCACGACAATTTCTTTTTTGGCAAAGCTAATAGTCAAACCGAGATCGTTTTCCAAGTATTCGTAAATCGATTGTTCACATATTTCTTTGGACAAATAAGGAACGTGCTTTTTCAAGAAGAAGTCTTTGTCTAAAATAATCCGCTCTCCTTGAATTTCACGTGCCCGAATGACTTTCCATACTTCATCGTCTGGAGACGCTTGTAATTGATTTTGAAGCCAAGTGTCAGGCTGTTGGAGACCAAATTCATACACAATCGTTCGAGATTGTCGTCCGAGCGATTTTTGTAATTCTTTAAAGCTTACCAGTCCCGATATGGGAAAACTAAACTTTGATACATCCAGGACAATGGACCCTTTTCCACGCACTTTTTGAATATACCCGTTTTGTGAGAGTAAATGTAATGCCTTCCGAATTGTTTCACGGGATGTGTCGTAAAGGTCGGCTAATTCATTTTCCGATGGCAAGATGTCCATCGGATGATACGTGCCTTTTTGTATTTGGTCGGCTAAATCTTGATAAATCGTTAAATATTTTTTCACAGTCATTTCAATCACCACCCTTATTTTATCATAATCCCCATGGTAAAATGTGAAGGACTAAGTGGAAGAAAGGAAGATGATTCGATGGTTCGAAAATATATCGTGCCGGTTCTTGTTGGCATGACGCTGCTAACGGCATGTAATAATGAAGGAACGGAACCTTCCGTTAAAGAGACTGATAAAGCAAAAACGACGTTACCAGCCCCACCGATTGAAGAAGCTGATATTCCTGAAGAAGAGAAAACGGCTCTTTTAGCCGTATTTCAACAGCATATAGACGCCTTTAATGCCGAAGATGTAGAGCGATATATGGACACTATTTCGAAAAAGCCATTATCGTTCGATTATGACGAAGAGAAGGTGTATGTTCAAAACGTGTTTGACGACTATGATATTACACTCAATCCACAACACGTGACGATTATTGAGTATACGAACAATAAAGCCAGCATTTTTGCTGAAATGCATACGGTCACAAAAGACGATGCTGGAAACGAAATCGAAGACGTCGCCCGCCAAGTCACCATGTTTCGTAAAGACGACGGAGAGTGGAAAATTGTCGCGACATTTGCGATGGATGCGGGAGAGAATAAATAGAAGATCGTAGTGGTGATATGAGCCGAAACCTATGGGCTGAATCAACTTTTATGAGCCCCAAATAGCTTTCTATGAGTCATACGGCTGTCTACGTGCCAAATTCTAATTCCTATGAGCCAAATTGAGGTGCTATGAGCCAAACTCTAACACCTATGAGCCAAATCGAGTTGTCTATGTAACGAATTCCAATTCCTATAAGCCAATCTAGTAATCTATGTACCAAACTTCAACTCCTATAAGCCCATTTAAGCCATCTATGTACCCAGGATGCGTTATTTAAGTTAATTGTGCCGTATACGTTCATCTAAATGAAAAAGGAGCAGCTCCGATAGGGAGTCTGCTCCTTTCTTTTTTATTTCGTTAAACGATAAATAATGGATTCGTACGGACGTAAGTTCACGCGCTTAAAATCGAGAGAAGAGTCTTTGTAGTTAGAAAGTAAAATTTCTGCTTGATAGTCGCTTACGTCGTAGTCGTTTGGTAGTTCGAATACTGTTTCTTTACCGTAGAAGTTGTTGACAACGAGTAGCTTTTCATTATCTCCGTGACGGAAGTACGCGAAAATGTCTGGATGGTCTTTTAAAATTAATTCGAACGTTCCATCCGTAATGATGTCATACGTTTTCCGTAATTGGATGAGTTTTTGATAATGATAGAAGACGGAGTCTCGGTCTTTTAACGCTTCTTCTACGTTAATTGTTTGATAGTTTTTCGCAACGTCAATCCAAGGTGTTCCTGTTGTAAAGCCTCCATGTTTTGAACTGTTCCATTGTACCGGTGTGCGTGAGTTGTCACGCGATTTTTGTTGTAAGATAGCGAGCACTTCTTCTTCGCTCTTTCCTTGTTCGCGTAAAATTTTATACATGTTATGCGACTCGACATCGCGATACTCGTCAATGGACGTAAACTTTGGATTCGTCATTCCGATTTCTTCCCCTTGGTAAATGTATGGGGTTCCTTTCATCATATGAATCGTTGTAGCAAGCATTTTGGCAGATTCTTTGTGATACTTTTCATCGTCACCATAACGAGAGACAATGCGCGGTTGGTCATGGTTGCACCAGAACAGAGCGTTCCAGCCACCGCCTTTATCCATTTCCACTTGCCATGTCGCTAAAATGTCCTTCAGTTTTAAGAAATCGAAATCAGCGATTGTCCATTTGTCACCGTTAGGATAATCGACTTTTAAGTGGTGGAAGTTAAACGTCATATTTAACTCTTGACGCTCTGGATTCGTGTACTTAATGCAATGGTCAATCGTTGTCGATGACATTTCACCAACGGTCATCATGTCATATTTCGAAAACACTTCTTGGTTCATTTCGTGCATAAATTCGTGAACGCGAGGACCGTCCGTGTAAAATTTACGGCCATCTCCAGGAGGTACTGAGCCGTCGTCATCAAGGAAACGTTGGTCTTTTGAAATTAAGTTAATGACGTCGAGACGGAAGCCATCCACACCTTTTTGAAGCCAGAAGTGCATCATCTCGTACACTTTTTTACGAACTTCTTCGTTTTCCCAGTTTAAGTCCGCTTGGGTGACGTCAAATAAGTGTAAATAATATTGTCCCGTTTTTTCATCGTATTCCCAAGAGGAACCACCGAATTTGGATTGCCAGTTCGTTGGTTCAGAACCGTCTTCTTTCGGATCTTTCCAAATGTAAAAATCGCGGTACGGATTATCTTTTGACGATTTTGCTTGCTGGAACCATTCGTGATCCGTTGACGTATGGTTCACCACGATATCCATAATAATTTTAATGCCACGCTTATGCGCTTCATCCAATAGTTCGTCAAAATCTTCCATCGTTCCGTATTCTTCATGAATCGCGTAATAATCGCTGATATCATAGCCGTTATCTCGTTGTGGAGACTTGTAAATCGGTGTGAGCCAGATCACGTCGACGCCTAATTCTTTTAAGTAATCTAACTTTTCTGTAATCCCTCTTAAATCACCGACACCATTTCCGGTTGTATCGTTAAAGCTTTTCGGATAAATTTGGTACACAACTGCTTTTTTCCACCAAGGTTGTTGTTTCATGTTTATCACCTTCTATTTAGTTTTGTGATACATTGAGCAAATATGAAAATGGCAAAAGGGGAGAGCGTATGGCTTCCCCTTTCAATGAATTATGCAGTTTTGTTTCCTTTTACTTTTGCCCAAATAAACGTAAGCGTAAATGGAACAATTAACACAATCGCCATGCCGACGAAGAAGACGCCCCAGTATTCGTGAATAATGGATAAGAATCCTGGTAAACCTCCAACACCAATGGAGAACGCCTTTACATGATTGATAGACAATAGCACACCGGCAATCGCAGAACCGATGAGGGCGCTAATGAATGGGTAGCGATAACGTAGGTTCACACCGAACATCGCTGGCTCGGTAATTCCTAAAAACGCGGAAATCGCTGATGTTAAAGACAGGCCTTTTAGTTTTTCATTTCCTTTCTCTACAAACATCATTGCAAAGGCAGCCGAACCTTGAGCGATGTTAGATAACGCGAGCATCGGCCATAAGAACGTACCGCCAGCCGTTGTCACTAATTGAATATCGACCGCTAAGAACGTATGGTGCATACCTGTGACAACGAGTACCGCGTATAAACCACCGTAAATGAGTCCACCAAGTGCGGCGAACTGATCGAAAATCGCAACAACGCCATCAGTTAATAAGTTTCCTAACCAGAAGGTAACCGGTCCGATAACTAAGAATGATGCAAAACCAGTAACAAGAAGTGCGACTGGAGCCACAACAAGCAATTTAATCGTGTCGTGTACGCGTTTGTTTAAAAAGATTTCAATTTTTGCAAGTAAATAGGATGCGACTAGGATTGGTAACACTTGTCCTTGGTAACCAACCTTTTGAATTTCTAAACCGAAAATGTTCCAGTATGGAATCGTACCTTCTGTCTTAGCGGAAGAGTACGCCCATGCGTTTAGCAGGTCAGGGTGTACGAGCATAAGTCCGAGTACGATACCAAGTAATGGGCTACCTCCAAATTTTTTCACGGCTGACCAACCAATAAGACCCGGTAAGAAGACGAATGCTGTATTCGCAATTAAGTTAATAATGCTCGCGAAGTCAGCCCAGTTTTGATGCACTTCAATAAAAGATTGGCCATCATAGAAAATGTCTTTTCCGGTAAGAATATTGTTAATACCCATTAATAGACCGGCTGTAACGATTGCTGGCAAAATCGGAATGAAAATATCCGCTAATGTTTTAATGATACGTTGAACCGGATTAAGCTTTTTCTCTGTTTCGTTTTTAATGTCTTGTTTCGTTGCTCGTGCGATTCCTGTTTGTTCCACAAGTTCGTTGTATACTTTGTCAACAAGTCCTTGTCCAATAACGACTTGGAATTGTCCGTTTGTTGAGAACGAACCTTTCACGATGTCAATGGACTCTAATTTTTCTTTATCGACTTTTCCTTCGTCTTTTAAAGCAAAACGAAGACGGGTGACGCAATGACTAGCTGCGGCAATATTGTCTTTACCACCAATTGCGTCAACAATTTGACGAACGCTTTCTTTATTGACGCTCATGTTATTCCCTCCTATAAGTTCTCTTATATAAAAAGCGGTTACAAAACTAGGTCTTTGGTTGTATATACAAGTTGCATAATTATCGTACACCTGTATATACAAGTTGTCAACAAAAAATTAAAACGTTTTCAAAATTGACACATTAGGAAAGATAGCGTTTACAAAAAAAGGAAGATAAATCAATTGATTCCTTAAAATATGGTGCATTTGTCACTGTTTTTTTATAAAATAGAGTGTAGAAAAATAAAATAAGGATGGTATTTCAATGAAAATAGCAATTGTCACGGATAGTACAGCTTACATTCCGAAAGAATTGCGTGAACAACTCGATATTCATATGATTCCGCTAAACGTCATATTTGGTCATGAAGCGTACCAGGAAGAAGTCGAACTTACGGTTGACCAATTTTATGAAGAAGTAAAGGCACGCGAAGATTTACCGACGACTTCCCAGCCGGCTGTAGGCTTGTTCGTCGAATTGTTTGAAAAACTCGCTCAAGAATACGAAGCGGTGATAAGTATTCATTTATCAAGCGGTATTAGCGGTACCTATCAAGGAGCTGTTACAGCTGGTCAAATGGTCGAAGGCATTCAAGTATACCCGTTCGACTCCGAAATTAGCTGTATGATTCAAGGATTTTATGCGCTTGAAGCGGCGGTTCTTGCCAAACAAGGAAAATCTCCTGAAGATATTATGGCTCATTTAGACAAAATTAAGTCACGTAGCGAGGCGTACTTTATGGTCGATGATTTATCTCATCTACAACGCGGCGGTCGTTTATCAAGCGCTCAAGCGATTATCGGAAGCTTGCTACAAGTAAAGCCACTCCTTCATTTTGAAAACAAAAAAATCGTTCCGTTTGAAAAAATTCGTACGCGTAAAAAAGCACTTAAACGTATTGTCGAATTGTTTGATGAAGTGGCTAGCAAAGGGGAGCCGCTTAAAGCGTGTGTCATTCACGGCAACCGTGAAGAAGAGGCGCTTGCCTTTAAACAGGAGCTTGAGGAAAAATATCCTCACGTTGAGTTTTATTTAAGTTATTTTGGTCCAGTCATCGGTACGCATCTCGGTGAAGGAGCCATGGGGCTCGGCTGGGTGCACTCTGATACAAAATATGAATAAGGAAACAACACGAACAGCGCCATTTCTTCTAAGGAAGAGTGGCGCTTGTTTTATCATTATAAATTAAAGGAGGAGAATTCTATTTGCGTTTTTCTATCGTGAATCAACGCTTATTACCAGAAGTGCTTGGGTCAAAGGGCATTACTGAGTGGCAACCGATTTCCTCTTTTTCCTCGCTACCATCCATTCCGATCAATTCCACCTTCTCTTACTTGTCAGATCTGCAACAATTCCTCGTTGGACGCGCACTCCTGCTAGACGAACTTCCGTTTTCTATCGAACAGATTCACTCCCACTACGAACATGGGTATGTCACCTATATGAAAGGGATTATAAAAAGGAACAACAAATGGGTATGTGGGCGGTGTGGAAACGATGATCCGTTTTATATTACTTCGTTTCCGTGTGCGCGTTGTCAGGAAACATGCACGTATTGTCGTAGGTGCATTCAAATGGGACGGGTGTCTACGTGTACACCGCTTGTTCGCTGGACTGGGCCGGACGTAACGTTTCAAATAGACCGGGATGTGCTAGTATGGGACGGCCACTTGTCACCGGGGCAACAGATGGCTTCCGATGCGGTGGTGGAAGCAGTCCGAACTAACTCCGTCCTTCTCGTATGGGCAGTATGTGGAGCTGGAAAAACGGAAGTTGTGTTTCAAGGCATTTCCGAAGCCCTTCGACAAAACAAGCGAGTATGTATTGCGATTCCGAGACGCGATGTCGTCCAAGAGCTCACTCCTCGATTGCAGCGCGTATTTCCAAACGTAAAAGTCGTTTCCTTGTACGGGGGAAGTGAAGAACGACATACATTTTCTCCGCTAGTTGTCGCGACGACGCATCAACTGTATCGCTTTTACGAAGCGTTCGATTGTATGATCGTCGATGAAGTCGATGCGTTTCCATATAGCTATGTTAAAACGTTGCAATGGGCTGTTCAAAAAGCCCGGAAGCCAAAGTCCTCACTGATTTTATTAACCGCTACCCCAACGGCCCAATGGCAAAAAGAATGTAAGATTAGAAAAAGGCGGCATGTTATGATTCCGGCTCGATTCCATCGCCATCCTCTTCCGGTTCCTCAGCTTCAATGGTGTGGCAACTGGAAAAAACAAATGGCCAAAGGTCGTATCCCTTCCCCGATTCTCCGCTGGGTCAACGAACGACTTCACCAACAAAAGCAAGCCTTTCTCTTTTTCCCGGATATTGACTTAATGAAACAAGCGTTGCCACTTTTTCAGCGATTGAATCCAAATATTGAAGCAGTGCATGCGGACGATCCTGACCGCTCTGAAAAAGTCGAACGGATGCGAAAGGGCGAGATTCCGATTCTACTTACGACCACGATTTTAGAGAGGGGTGTCACGATTCCGAACCTCGATGTGGCCGTCATCGGTGCCGACCACTCCATTTTTACCGAAAGCGCCCTTGTCCAAATGGCTGGCCGCGTCGGTCGCAGTCCCCAATACCCAACCGGAAACGTAACCTTTTTTCATTATGGCTTAACGAACGAAATGGTCCGCGCCGTCCGTCACATTCAACGAATGAACACGGAAGCGAGAAAGCGGGGGTTAATCGATGGGTGAGCGGTGTCTCATTTGTGAAGGAGACCTCGGCACGTCTTTTACATGGAAGGATTTATTTACGTTTCATCGAGAGCAGATTTGCACTAATTGTCAGGAAAAACTGGAACCAATCCAAGGTGAAGTATGTCAAAAATGTTCTCGACCAAAAGAATTAGTCTCATCCTCTTATTGGAAGGATGAGTACTGCTATGATTGCGTCCGGTGGGAATCAGACCCTACATGGCAAGGAGTATTGGAGAAAAACACGTCTCTTTTCGTCTACAACGATTTTTTAAAAGACGTCATCGCCCGCTGGAAGTTTCGCGGAGACTATGCTCTTGCCTCTGTTTTTCAACCATTGATTACTAAGAAACTTAAATCGATATCTTTTGATGTACTCATTCCGATTCCGCTAAGTGTCGAACGATTATACGAGCGTGGATTTAACCAAGCGGAAGCGTTAGTTTCTGGACTTACCATCAGAAATGTTTTGAAAAGGACGCATTCTGAAAAGCAATCGAAAAAATCACGGGCGGAGCGAATGGATTATGCTCCGATTTTTCATCTGGTGTCTAAAGAAACAATCGCGTCCAAACGTATCTTATTAATTGATGATATTTATACAACCGGGGCAACTCTCCATTATGCAGCCAAACTTCTTCGAGGCCATGGGGCAAAAAGTGTTTCCTCCCTCACGTTAGCTCGGGGATAAAAAGGACTTATAGATTTAAAAAATGTGCCGATATAAGTAGTAAGAGGGTGTTTGATTAGGAGGAAAAAACGAACATGGAATTACTAAACTGTCCAACATGTAACGCGATTTTCGTAAAAAATAAATTCCGAGATGTATGTGAAAAATGTTTTCGCGAAGAAGAAAAAGCATACGAAACGGTGTACCAATTTTTACGGAAACGGGAAAATCGGGCAGCAACCATGAGTCAAGTTGTAGAAGCGACAGGGGTTGAAGAAGACCTTCTTTATAAGTTTATTCGTAAAGGACGTTTAAAACTGACACAGTTCCCGAATTTAGGCTACCCGTGTGATCGCTGCGGGAAGCTCATTCGAGAAGGTCGGATTTGTGACGTGTGCGCCCAAGAGATTAAGAGCGACCTTGAACAATTTCAAGCGGAGCAGGAACGTCAAAAAGAAATGAAGGAGAAAAATAAAACGTATTATACATTAGACAAACGATACGATTGACTTAACAAGGGCGAGTGTGTTTATCGATTTTTCTTTTATAATATAGATAGATTCAATTGCTTTCCTAAATGATGAACCATTCATGTCGATATATAGATTAGAAGAGATAAGGACGGAAAAAAGGAGGGAAATTGTATGAAAATCCATCGTTTCGGTCCCATGGGAGTAAACCCGTATCAACGGAACTTCCAGCCATCAGCAGCAAACGTTAAAAAAGGGTCGAAGGTAAGCGATCAAGTAGAAATTTCTAAGGCGGCTAAACAAATGCAGCAGGCGTCCCAACTCATCAACGAACGCCAAGCGAAAGTGAACGAGCTAAAAATTCAAGTACAGAACGGTACGTACAAAGTAGATACGAAAGCAGTGGCTAAAAGTATGGTGAACTTTTATTCGAATGGTGAGCGGTCATAGAAAGAAGGGATCGGTATGACGATTACGAACATTGTTGAGAATTTACAAGATTTATATGAACTTCACAATCAGTTATTGGAGCTGGGCATTCAAAAAACAGAGGTTATTAAAAAGGGACAATCTGATCAGCTACAAGAGATGATGAAACATGAACAAGCCCTGTTAGCGACCATTCAAAAAAAAGAAAACGAACGCCAACAGCTTGTTCAAGCATTTTTCCATCAACATGGAGTATTTGACAAAGAGCAAACCATCTCCAATTGCCTCTCCTTCTGCCGTGAAGAAGAGCGAACACGATTGAGTGAAAAGCAGCAAAAGCTTCTTCAAGTGATCGAACGATTAAAAGAACGCAACGAACTTAATCAACAACTTTTATACCAATCCCTTCAGTACGTGAATATAAGTTTGCATTTGCTAAGGCCACAACCGGAACAAACAACGTATTCGCATCCGATGAAACGGAACAACAATCATTCTACATCGATGTTTGATTCGAAAGCATAAGGCACTCGAACGGAAGAACGGAGGAAATAACCAATGAAATCCACATTTTTTGGATTGGAAATCGCCCGCAGAGGGTTGATGACTCAACAAACCGCTTTACAAACGGTAAGCCACAATATTGCTAATGCCAATACACCGGGATATTCACGTCAACGAGTGAACTTTGTCCAAACGGAACCATATCCAGCGGCGTCGTTAAACCGACCGCAAATTCCTGGTCAGATGGGGACAGGGGTAGAGGCAGGTTCCATTGAACGTGTTCGGGATCACTTTTTAGACGTTCAATATCGTGGGGAAAATAATAAATTAGGCTATTGGCAAACGAAACAAGAAGCGTTAAAGAAAATGGAAGAAATTATGAATGAGCCTTCTGAATCCGGATTGTCCCAAACGATGGATTTATTTTGGCAGTCGTTGCAAGATTTGGCCGTAAACCCGATGAACCCAGGGGCTCGGTCGGTTGTCCGCCAACGGGGAATTGCCGTTGCTGAGACGTTTAATTATTTATCTTCTTCGTTAAACGGTGTACGCCAAGATTTAAAAAATGAAATTGAAGTAACAGAAAAACAAATTAACTCGTTGTTACAGCAAATTCACCAAATTAATAACCAAATTAGCGATGTCGAGCCACATGGGTATTTGCCCAATGACCTGTATGATGAACGAGATCGCCTTCTTGATGAGCTTTCGCAACTAGTGAATATCCAAGTAACCTATGAAAAAAATGATGGAAACTCGAAAGCCATTGCCGAAGGAAAAGCGATTGTTAAGCTCGTTACGGATGGAATGCCAGGAGCTACTCTTGTGGATGCCCTAGGTTACAACAAGGTAACTATAAATTTTAGCGGAAGTTCAAATACGGTAAACGAAATTTCGGTTGGAAGTACGGTGATTCGTGCGGACGATTTTACGTATAGTGGGAAATTAAGAGGCTTAATCGATTCGTATGGGTTTGAGGACGGAAGTGGAAATGTAAAAGGTATTTATCCGAACATGCTCGCTGAATTAGATAGTTTAGCATATACGTTTGCTGTTCGCTTTAATGAACAACATGAAGATGGAAAGTCTCCAAATGTGATCGACGGTACATCCACATCAGTCCCTCCATTTTTTAAAGACAAAGAAAATGGAACAATTGATGGAACAACGCCAAAAGAAGGATTTGCCGGACGAATGGCTATTGCGGATGAAATCTTAACTGATCTGAACAACATTGCGAACGCAGATGCATCGAATCCAGTACACGGAGATGCCCAAAATATTATAAAACTAGCCAATATTATCGTAAGTGAAAAATTAAATTACGGAACGTATCCTTCAACGTTTAAAGATTATTATGAATCCGTCATTGGCGATATGGCGGTGCAATCGCAAGAGGCGGTACGATTATCTTCTAATAGTAATGTATTACGCGAAGCAGTGGAACAACGCCGAATGTCGATGAGTTCGGTTTCTCTTGATGAAGAAATGACGAATATGATTCAGTTCCAGCATGCGTATAATGCAGCGGCTCGCATGATTACGTTACAAGACGAATTGCTCGACCGAATTATTAACGGCATGGGGACTGTAGGACGTTAAGGTAGGTGAAAAGTGATGCGTGTAACCCAAAGTATGTTAACTTCGAACTCATTAAAACACCTTTCCAACAGCTATGAACGCCTTGGAAAATTGCAGGACCAATTGGCGACTGGGAAAAAAATTACCCGTCCCTCTGATGATCCTGTCGTAGCAATGAAAGGGATGTATTATCGTTCGAACTTACAAGAGATTGAACAATATAAACGCAACCTTTCTGAGTTGTACTTGTGGATGGAAAACTCGGAAGCGGGGATTGAGCAAGCGAATAGCGGTTTACAACGGGTACGGGAGCTGGTGATCCAAGGTTCGAACGGAACGTTATCTCCTGAGGATTTACAATCGATTGCTAAAGAAATTGCCCAAATTAAAGAAGACTTAATAAGTGTGGCCAATACAAAAGTATCAGGAAGATATATTTTCCATGGAACAGATGTGAATAATTCACCACTAAAAAATCTTAATCCGCCGCAGGCAGCGGACAACATTACGGACCCTGTGCAACTGGCTAAAATTAATAGTTATAACATTGAAGTCTCAAGAGGCGTTTATTTACAAGCAAACGTCAATCCAGCAAACGTGTTTAGCCAGAAGCTTTGGGATACGGTACAAGGGATTCAAGATGCCCTTGAATCCGGAGACCAATCGAATTTAAATAACTTATTAAGTGACTTGGACGATGTCATGGACACGCTCTCGGCTGAACGTTCTGAACTTGGTGCCCGTTACAATCGATTGGAATTAGTGGATGACCGGTTAGCGCAACAAGAAGTGGTTGCTAACCGAATTTTGTCCGATAATGAGGATGCGGATATTGAACGGGTTATTACCGATTTAAAAACGCAAGAAAGTGTTCATCGTGCCGCACTTGGCGTAGGTGCCCGGATTATTCAACCGACATTATTAGACTTTTTACGTTAGAAGCTATACCAAGTGGGATAGCTTCTTTTTCTTCAAAATAAGTAAGGTGGTGATTACATGCAACTGCCGCAAATTCGCTTAGAGTCCCAGCAAGCAAAAATTCAAATGCACACGATTCCACCAAAACAATCGATTGAACAACTGCACGCTCAATTAGACCTTCAGCAGCCTCAAGCCAAATTAACGATCGAACGGACACCGGGGAAGCTCACGATTGATCAAACGAAAGCATGGGAAGACATGGACTTAAAGCACATATTTAGGAGAATCGAAGAGTTTGCACAAAAAGGATACGAGGATTGGTTAAAAGGACTCGAGCGGATGGCACAAGACGGGGATGAATTAATGAGGATTGAAAACGGCGGAAATCCGCTTGCCGAGCAAGCAAAAAGAAATAGTGAAAACCCAATCTATGATTTTAACATCGGCTTTGTGCCATCCCATTTCAGTGTAAAAATCAACTATGAACCAGCCAAGCTCAATATTCAATGGAAAGTAAATAAACCGATTAACAATACGAAACCGCAAAAACCTATAATTGAATATGAACCTGGAAAAGTCGAAATCGCAATGAAGCAATACGCTAATTTAAAAGTGGATTTTGCGAACTTAAAATTTGTAGGCATTAACTATGAACAACAAATTTAAAAAAGGAATGTGAAAAATGAACATTCAAACGAAGTATCACGGAGAAATGACCATTAATCTGACGGATATTATCACTTTTGAACAAGGAATTCCGGGATTTCCGGATGAAAATGAATTTGTCTTTTTACCGTTACCGGAGAATGATGTGTTTTTCATCATGCAATCCGTTAAAAGCGCTAACCTCGGATTTGTCGTTGTGAATCCCTTTCATTTTTTTAAAGACTACGATTTTACGTTACCGGATGCAGTAGTATCTCAACTTCAACTGACTTCAACGAACGAAGTAGAAGTGTATGTCATTTTGACCGTCCAAGATCCATTTACAAAAACGACGGCTAATCTTCAAGCCCCTGTCATTGTGAATCGTAATAAACAGCTAGGTAAGCAAGTGATATTAAACGACACGAACTATCGAACAAAACATCTATTGTTCGAAGCCCAACTTCAAGGGTCAAAGGGGTGAGAAGATGCTTGTCTTATCAAGAAAGCTAAATGAAGCGATTCAAATAGGGGATGACATTGAAATAAAAATTTTATCAATTACTAATGACCAAGTGAAAATCGGCATCAAAGCCCCCAAACATCTTGAAATTTATCGAAAAGAGATTTACATAGACATTCAAAAAGAAAACGCCGAAGCATCGAAAGAAGTGAATAATCTACTATCACTCTTAAAACAAAACAACGACAAATCTCGATAAATTTTTTCAAAAACCTATAAAAATAGGAATTATCTATCCGATATAAAGAGTGAACGGGAGAAGATGAGGCGGCCGACTCATCTTCTCCAAAACCAATTGGCCCACAAGGACGTAGGCCGTAAAATTCAAGGAGGAATGATTTTTTATGCGTATTAATCACAATATTGCAGCGTTAAACACGTATCGTCAGTTAACTGCTGGTACAGCTGCAGCAGGAAAATCAATGGAAAAACTATCTTCAGGTCTTCGCATTAACCGCGCTGGTGACGACGCAGCAGGTCTTGCCATCTCTGAAAAAATGCGTGGTCAAATTCGCGGACTTGAAATGGCTTCTAAAAACGCGCAAGACGGTATCTCTTTAATCCAAACAGCTGAAGGTGCGTTAAACGAAACTCACTCTATTTTACAACGTATGCGTGAGTTAGCAGTTCAAGCATCAAACGATACAAATACAGCAGCTGATCGTGAAGAGATTCAAAAAGAAATCGATCAGCTTGTAGATGAAATTGACCGAATTGCAAATACTACTGAGTTTAACACAAAGAAATTACTAAATGGTAGTATTGGATTAAGTGTAAGTGACACTTCTATTGCGTCTAAAGTTAGTATGACGGCTGATACTCAAAATGGAACTTACACAATCGATTTGACTGGTGCTACTTTAGGGACTCGAGCAACAACGACTGCTATAGCTACAGATGCTAGTGGGTTAGCTCAAGGTACAGGTATATTAACAGTAAATGGTGTTGACTTTGCTGTTGATACTACTACTAAACTAGAAGATTTAGCAGCTGATATTACTGCCAAAGTTGATGGAGTAGAAGCAATCTATGACAATGTTGCTAACACATTTGAAATTCGTACAATTGAAGTAGGTGCGGATCAGACTTTAGATGTTTCTGCAAGTGCTGATAACTTAATAAACAGTGAAACTTGGAACGCATCAGCTGTTAGTGATACTGGAACTAACATTTCAGGTGTTAACGTAGATGGTATGGGTGCTAACACTAATGTTGCATATGATGGTAATAAAGTTATTGTAACTGGTGGTAATGCAAAAGGTTTAGAGTTCACCGCAAATCAAGCGGGTGCAGGTGTAACTGTTGATATTACTGTTGGGGGATCATTAAACTTCCACATTGGTGCTAATGAAGATCAAACAATGAATGTATCTGTAAATGCCATGGATGCTAGCAACCTTGGAGTGTCATCACTTGATGTAACTACGGCAGTAGGTGCAGAGAATGCTATTACTACAATTGACGATGCTATTCAGACTGTTTCTGCTGAACGTTCTAAACTAGGTGCTTACCAAAACCGCTTAGAGCACACAATCAACAACTTAGGAACATCAGCTGAAAACTTAACAGCTGCTGAGTCCCGTATCCGTGACGTAGACATGGCAAAAGAAATGATGGAGTTCACAAAGAACAACATCCTCTCTCAAGCAGCACAAGCAATGTTAGCTCAATCCAATCAAATGCCACAAGGAGTATTACAACTTCTTAGGTAATTAGGATTGGAAGGGCGTCTAGTCTGGAAACGGGCTAGAGGATCACTGGGTGAATTGCTGGGAGTTCCTAAAGCTCCATCAACCACAACGTAGCCGGAAACGGCAGGCGTGAAGGTTTGAAAATGATGGAGATGAAACAATGGATAATCAGCAGCCAAGCTCCTGTGAGGAAACTCTGGAGAAGGTTCAACGACTAGGATAAACCACCTAAAGCGATAAAGCTATGGTGATGAAATCCGTAGGGTGGCAAGTGCCATTCGAAGTGCCCAGCCCCTAACTAGCGGAAAGCTAGAGGGTGAAGATATAGTCTACACAACGGTCGAAAGACGTTGAGGCATGGCAAGCCAACCAACAACCACAAGGAGTACTTCAATTACTTCGATAATTACAAATTTAGTCGCCTCATTTTGAGGTGACTTTTTTCATTTTTTATGGCTCTATAATAAATGTTGGGGTTTTCATACAATTTTGGTCAAAAAAAAAGACACGCAACCCCGTCATTCTTTTATACTTGAATTGTCCAGAAACAAGTAAAAAGAATGGAGTTGCGTGTACTATGAATTCTATCATGAATATCCCAGGATTAAAAGACTGTCAGGTGATAAAAATGGAGGAGCGTAAAGGGGAAATCCTCCTCTATGTGGAAATGGAGCGAAAGCCACACCCTTGTCCTGACTGTGGTCAGCTCACCAACAAAGTTCATGATTATCGATGGCAAAAAGTTCAACATTTAAAATGGTTTGAACGGATGACGTATATTTGGTATAAACGTCGTCGATATGCCTGTGCTTGTGGAAAACGCTTTTCCGAAAAGAATACGTTTGTCAAACGATATCAACGAACATCGATTGAATGGAATCAGGCCGTGTCCGTATGCGCTATTAAGGGAAAGACATTTAAGGAAGTAGGGGATGTTTACGGTACCTCATCCACGACCATTATGAGGCGATTTGATCAAATCGCTCAAACGGAAGTCAAGCAAGTAGAGTCACTACCTCGAGTGATTGCGATTGATGAATATAAAGGAGATACAAGGGAAGGAAAGTATCAACTCATCATCGCCGATGGGATCACAAAGCAACCCCTAGACATCCTACCGAACCGAAATAAAAAGACGATAAAAGACTACCTTCAAAGGCATGGTCACCACGTTCAAGTGGTGATTATGGATATGAGTCCTTCTTTTAAGGCAGCCGTTCGTTCGGCCCTAGGGAACCCAGTGATCGTGGCGGATCGTTTTCATTTTTGTCGTTATATTTATTGGGGGATTGATCGAGTTCGCAGGCGTATTCAGCAGCAGTTTCACGACTATGACCGTAAAAAGTGCAAAAGAAAAAGGTACATTTTTTATAAACCTCAAAACACTTTAACTGAAGACGATCAGTGGCATTTAGAACGCTATTTGAATATGTCGGAAGAGCTAAAAAAAGCCTATGAACTAAAAGAACGTTATCAATCGTGGTTTAACCGAGCGAAAGAGATCGGTCAAGAAATGATTAAAGAGGTAAAAAAAGAGCTGGAAGCATTTTATCAAGTAGTAGAGGAATCAGGAATTCCAGAGATGAAACAACGATAGAAACGTTTCGAAATTGGCAAGTAGAAATCCTGAATAGCTTTGTGTATGGTCATTCCAATGGCTTTTTGGAAGGAATCAATAATACGACAAAAGTCATCAAGCGAAACGGCTATGGATATAAAAACTTCAAGAGATTTCGAGCAAGAATCTTATTGAGACATCAGTATAAAGGAATGGGTCTACATATAGGATAAGGGGTGGCCTGATTTCTTTACCACCCCAACATTTGACGGAGAACCTTTTTTATAAAAAATTTATTAAAAAGTGTTAAACATTTTTGATTACCTCCGATAAAAAAGATGAAAGGGAAAACATAGCATGCTATGTAACAAAATCCAATAATGTAACTTTATGTTTTCGAAAAATTTAATAGATTAATGACGCTCAAGGATGAGTGAACAAGACTTATTTCATACTGCAGGAGGCGGTTTGAGATAGGTGTGTTTGCTCATCCTTTTTTCTTTGGGGAAATACAAATTTTGTCGGAATATGTAGAAATTTTTAGTCTTGTAAATGTATGTATAGGTAATTTATCCTATTATTTGTGTGTTAAATGGATACAACAATTCAATTAAATTACATTTATAAAGACTTGTTTACTAGTATTTTATTACTACTAAATTCTGTGGAGGGAACTTAAAAGATGTTAGTTTTAGGTAGAAGACCTGGTGAATATGTCGTTATAAATGACAACATTATTGTCAAAGTAGTAAAAAGCAACAAAGGAGATTTAAGATTAGCAATCGATGCACCAAAAGAAGTCTCCATCGTTCGAGGAGAAGTATACGAAGCAAGTAAAAATTTTAATAATACATGAAACCTCAAGGATGAGTGTTTATGGATGTGCAGGAGGCATATCGATATCACTCATCCTTTTTTGCTATTCATAACTTCCCTCCACTATCTTCATCAATCTATTTAATATCCTCTTCTAAAAAAGAGGTTATTAATACAAAAAGTGGGTAAAACGGATGTTCCCACAAAAAATTAAAAACATGGAGGTAATGTAAATGAGAATTAATCACAACATTACGGCGTTAAACACTTATCGTCAATTAACTTCAGGTTCTATGGCAGCAACTAAATCTATGGAAAAATTATCTTCTGGACTTCGCATTAACCGTGCTGGCGACGACGCAGCAGGTCTTGCGATCTCAGAAAAAATGCGTGGACAAATTCGTGGGTTAGAGCAAGCTCAACGAAATGCACAAGATGGTATTTCCTTAATTCAAACTGCTGAAGGTGCATTAAATGAAACACATGCTATCCTTCAACGTATGCGTGAATTAGCTGTTCAAGCTTCAAACGATACAAATACTGATGAGGACCGACAAGCAATTCAGGATGAGGTTAAACAATTAAAAGATGAAATCAATCGAATTGCAGATACTACAGAATTTAATACACAAAAATTGCTGGATGGTTCAAAAGGGGCTAAAACAACAAGTGCGGATCTTACAGGTGGAGTGGCTTTAACCGCGTCAGCAGCATCCCCTATTGTAATTAAAGATGGTAGTGAAACAAAGAATAATGTTATTTCTGTGCTTTATAATGATGGGTCAGATGACCATATGTTAACAGTAGAATTTGATGAAGGAAGTTATGATGATTTAGTATCTTTTACAAAAGAATTTAATGACAAGTTGGCAGCTGCTGCGAGCGAATACGACACCGCATATGGTACTACGATTTCAACAAATTTAGGGAAGTTTACCCTAGGATTTGATGTAGATTCTGCAACAGGGACAGTTCAGTTTAAAATTAGTGACGACGGAACTGTTTCTGGTCAAACATTAACTATTAAAAAAAATGGGGCAAGTACAGAATTAGTTAATGCCTTAGGAATTAGTGGAGGCGATTTATCTCACACTGGTGGTGCAACAGCAGGTTCAACTGCAGCAGGGGCAAACTCACAGGATACTTCGGGAACAGATTTTCAATGGGATGCATTTTCAGTTGATTTAGAAGATGGTCTAAATCCAGAAGTTAACCAAAACAATGAACTAAAAATGGAAATGGACGGACTCCAATTAACTGCTGAAATTGCAGAAGGAAATTATACAGCCCTAAATGGCGTAGGTTCTTTATCAGAAGCTATTAAAAATTCCATAGAAACAGCAATTGATAATGCAGTAGATGCACTATCAGCTTCTGATTTGGAAGCGAAGGGTTACCGTGGTGCACTTGCGGATATGAAAACAGCTTATAAAAACGATTTAAAAGCAAATTTAAATGTAGAATTTAACACAGAAGGTAAATTAGAAATTAGTAACACTTATTTAATGGAAGTTGATGAAGGTTCGAAAGGTGCTATTACTGTTGGAATGACAAATGTAAATGCGGATATTAAAAATTCTGGTGTTACATTCCAAATCGGTTCTAATGCATCTCAAACTATGACAATTAGCATTAATGACATGAGTGCAAGTGCAATTGGTGAAACAACAACTAAAGCTGGAAATACACTAAAACTAGAAGATATTGATGTGTCAACAAAAGAGGGAGCACAAGATGCTATTGAAGTTCTTGATACTGCGATTAAGCAAGTTTCACAAGAACGTTCAAAATTAGGTGCATACCAAAATCGTTTAGAGCACACAATCAACAACTTAGGAACATCAGCTGAAAACTTAACAGCAGCAGAATCACGTATCCGTGACGTTGATTATGCCTTAGCTGCCTAAGTAGTGACAGGCACAGTCGTCCTAGCTGGAAACGGCTAGTGATTATGACCGGGTGAATTGCTGGGAACCCCTTAGAGCCTTTGACGCCACAACGTAGCTGGAAACGGCAAACGTGAGGGCTGGAAAAGTCAAAGGATTGGGCAACCGAGCAGCCAAGCTCCTGTGACGAAAGTCTGGAGAAGGTTCAACGACTAGGGTATACCGCCTAAGGCAATTGCTATGGCGATGAAACCCGTAGGTGAAGCAATGATGAGAGACATTGTGGATCCGAAGTGCCCGGCCCCTAACAGGTAAAGCTGAGGGTGAAGATATAGTCTAGTCATTTGCGAAAGCAAATGTTCGCACGATGGCGAAAGAAATGATGGAGTTCACAAAGAACAACATCCTCTCTCAAGCAGCACAATCTATGTTAGCTCAATCCAATCAAATGCCACAAGGAGTATTACAACTTCTTAGGTAATTAGGATTGGAAGGGCGTCTAGTCTGGAAACGGGCTAGAGGATCACTGGGTGAATTGCTGGGAGTTCCTAAAGCTCCATCAACCACAACGTAGCCGGAAACGGCAGGCGTGAAGGTTTGAAAATGATGGAGATGAAACAATGGATAATCAGCAGCCAAGCTCCTGTCTCGAAAGAGTGGAGAAGGTTCAACGACTAGGACATACCACCTAAGGCGAAACGCTATGGTGATGAAGTCCGTAGGTGAGGCAAGATAGCTGAACCGAAGTGCCCAGCCCCTAACTAGCGGTAAGCTAGCGGGTGAAGATATAGTCTACACAACGATCGAAAGACGTTGAGGCATGGCAAGCCAACCAACAACCACAAGGAGTTCTTCAATTACTCCGTTAATGATAAGCAAATGGAAAGAGATCCTAGGATACCTAGGGTCTCTTTTGTTTAAGTAAATACATCATTCACAATTTACTTCTTTCCATTTATATACTATTGACCAATAACTTCTCTTTAGAGCTTTATTGATTTCATCGATGGTAGCTCCTTGATGTTTCATTTCTTTAAGAAGTTGTATTTCTTTGTCTGAATATGGGTCTCATTCAGGGAACTTATTTTCCCATTTTACTTCCTCCGTTTTTAACCGTTCTTTCCAGTTTGTTTTGTAATACATAGATGGGCAGCTATGAATGACTGGAGCAATTGTTTCGAAGAAGAGAAACGTATCTTTCACTGATGTTGTTTTTAAAATCATTCCTTGTCCATCAGGGCGTTTGCTTAATCTAAATGTAATACCAAAATGGGTAGAAATATGTTGTTGTAATATTTGTAATTCGTGGGGAGGAAAACATTGCAAGTAGAGATAGATAGGAGGAGTTAGATAGATTTTTTTCTTTCGCTTGTTAATTCGTGAAGAGATGCAGAGTGAGCCGTCATCCATATATAAAATTGAAAGAAAATGTGGCAGTGTACAATATAACAATAAAGAAAGCGGCAGATGTTTGGTGCCATCATCATGATAAAAGAGAGGATATAACTTTGTAAACAATGGTAGAGAAGATGAACGAATACAATGACTTTTTTTGATAATATATAAAAGACCATCAAAAAATGAAACTTTCCATTTTCGATATTCCATTTGCTCGACGCCAAAATGTTCTCGGTAACTATGATTTTTTCTCCTATTATTTTTATAAAGTTTTGTGATTTCTCCATCACCGATAATGCTTGCAATTAAAATGTTTTGTTGTACTAGCGTTAGTTGGGATAGTTCATTCAATTAAATCACCTCATCAATCGAACATATGTTCTGCAATTAATTATACACAAAATTAAATGAAATTCATTTCTATATTTTTGTTTATTCTAACATCTACATTTTTACGTGATTTTGCCGATATAAAAAATAGAACTGTTTCTGTAAAGGAGCGGAAGATAATGACGGAACGTATTTCCCCACATGCCAATTCCTCATATTTATATACAAAGGTTCGTAACGAAAACAGTGCTGCTGATATTCAACAAAAAGAACTAAATAACGTAAATGTTGCTAACCAAGAAACTCAATTAATCGTATCTAAAAAAGACCTTGAAGAAGTAGTCCAAGGTCTCAATAAATTTTTACAACCAAGTCATACCCAACTGAAATTCGAATTACATGAGGATTTAGAAGAGTATTACGTTCAAATTATCGATGAAAAAACAAAAGAAGTCGTACGCGAAATCCCACCAAAAAAACTGTTAGATATGTATGCGAAAATGATGGAGCTTGTCGGGTTAGTGGTAGATAAAAAGATTTAGGATGGTGAGATCAATTGGTAAGTAACTTACGTATTGGTGGATTAGCAAGTGGAATGGACATTGATTCGCTTGTTAGTGAACTTATGGCTGTTGAGCGAATGCCGTTAGATAAACTTTATCAAAAGAAACAAACGCTCGAATGGCAACGTGACGACTATCGTTCGATGAACAGTTTGCTTCAAGAGCTAGATAAGTACATTTTTGATAATTTAACATTAAAAAGTAACTTTTTAAAGAAAAAGGTTTCAAGTTCTGATGAAAGTGTTATAACGGCTACGGCAACATCATCAGCTCCAAACATAGATACCACTATATCTGTAACGAAACTAGCAAAGTCAGCTACTTGGATCTCAGACGGAACAGAAAACTATGTTCAGGGAGCTCGAACGTTAAGTTTTACTGTGACGAATGGGGATGGAACGACACCTGCCAATCCGGTGACCATCTCCATTGATGCGAATGATACACTAGATACGGTGATTAATAAGCTTAACAGTAATAAAGACTTAGGGATTACCGTGTTTCACGATCCAGAAACGGACAAAGTGGTCGTGACAAAAAAAGATACTGGGGCAGCTGCAAGTTTAGTACTAAACGATAATGAGACCGCAATATTTTTCCAAGAGCTTGGGTTCACAGCCGCTGCATCTGGTGCTGAATTAACCGGAAAAACAGCAGGGGAAGATGCTCAATTTACGATTAACGGCTTGTCAACCACCCGTTCATCAAATACGTTTACAATTAATAACGTAACGTTTACGCTAAAAAAAGAAGGGGCTTCTGCTACGATTTCTACTTCAACCGACACGGATGCAATGTTTGACACGATTAAAGGGTTTGTCGAAAAGTACAATGAAATCATTGGAAAGATTAATGACAAAATTTCTGAAGAACGCTATCGAGATTATCTTCCGCTTACTGACAAACAAAAAGAAGCGATGACCGAAAAACAAATTGAACTGTGGGAAGAAAAGGCGAAAAGCGGTCTGTTACGAAGAGACCCGATTTTATCAAGTGGACTTTCTCAAATGCGATTAGATATTTATACAAGTGTCTCTGGCGGTACAATAAACACGAATTACGACTCTATTTCAGAAATCGGTATCACCACTTCTTCGAATTATTTAGAAAATGGTAAACTTATTATTGATGAAGCAAAGTTAAAAGCCGCATTAGAAGATGATCCAGAGGCCGTATATGAACTGTTTAATGCCAACGGTTCCGACCATCATACAAAAGGAATTGCACGACGTTTACGTGATACCGTGAAATCAACCATCGGTAACATCGAACAAAAAGCAGGTAAAACGTTATGGACAAGTCAACAGTATTCCATCGGTCGAAGCTTAATGCAGCTCGATAACCAAATCGACGCCTTCGAAGACCGCCTCATCCAAATCGAAGACCGGTACTGGCGTCAATTTACGGCAATGGAAAAAGCGATTAATATGTACAACTCACAAGCGATGTACCTAATGAATGCCTTCGGTGGGGGTATGTAATCAAAGGAGTGTTTTACACATGGGAATTAGCAATCCATATCAGTCCTATCAAGTGAATTCCGTGCAAACCGCTTCCCCAGGGGAGCTTACGTTAATGCTTTATAACGGCTGTTTAAAATTTATTAAGTTCGCTCGAAAAGCCATAGAAAAGAAAAACATCGAGGAGAAAAATACGAATCTTTTAAAAGCCCAAAACATCATTCAAGAACTTATGGTCACGCTCAATATGGACTATGACGTGGCGAAAAACATGATGGTAATGTATGACTACATTCATCGTCGTCTCATTGAAGCCAACCTTAAAAACGACGTTGAAATTTTAGACGAAGTCGAAGGCTATGTTACAGAATTCCGCGATACGTGGAAACAAGTGATTCAACTGAACCGTCAGCAACAGCACGGACAAGGTGGTCACGTGTAATGTCGGTCGTTCAGCAAAGCCTAGAGGTGACGAAACAGCTTTTACACGTGCTCCAAACGATGGAAGGAAAGGACCGTGATGAAGTCATCCAGTCGATACAAAAGTTGTTGAACAAGCGGCAAGCACTCCTTCCGTCCATTCAACCGCCTTTTTCCGAAGAGGAAATAGAGCTTGGGCAAGAGTTAGTTCGTATCAATCAACAAATCGAACCACTCCTGAAACAATTGCAAATGGACATTCAAAAAGACCAGAATTCGTTTGAAAAACGAAAACAATCCGTCAAAAAATATCGGAATCCGTACGAATCGCTCCAATTTGATGGAATGTTTTACGATAAAAGAAAATAGGTGACGCACTATGAAATCAACGTTCTCATTAACCGAGCAACATGTAACCCTTTGCCAACAATATGTGGAACTTCTTCATTCAATTGAAGAAGCCCTTCTATATATTGATGAAAGCTTCACGAACCTAAAAAAAACCGAAGCAGAACGACTAAAAGCGGACATTTTTAAGGCGTTTGTACAAATTGGCGAAACGAATGGCGTGCTCCGTCAAATTTTTTCCGACAAAGACGAGGCCGTTGTTCAAGCCGTTCAAGCGTTTGATACGGTGTTAAAAGAAACGATTTTATTTAATGAACTTGTAGGAGATTCCCGTTTCAAACAAGACTACTTTCAACAGAAACTGGTTCCGACGTTTCAACAATGGTCCAACCAAATCAAAGAATCCTTTCAACCGTATATTCAACATTAATCCTTCACGGCTACTGACTAATTCAGTAGCTTCTTTTTTACCCCTATCTTTCCCTTATTAAAAGTGCCGTCAATATAACGGTTTTCACCATTTCTCCACAAATTGGTCAAAAAATTGACAAAATTTTTTGAAAGATTAAGCAGGATTATTTTAAGAAAAAGAGAAATATAATAACATAGCTTTTACTAAAGGGGGAGTTCGCATGATGAATAACAACATTCGTGGCGAAAACATTGAAGTAACTCCAGCTATTCGTGATTACGTAGAGAAGAAGATCAAAAAGTTAGAACGCTATTTCTCTCATGCTCCAGATGCCAACGTACACGTGAACTTGAAAGTGTATCCAGATAAAACATCTAAAGTGGAAGTTACGATTCCTCTTCCTCACCTCGTGTTACGGGCGGAAGAGCGACATGAAGATATGTATGCAGCGATTGATTTAATTACGGATAAATTAGAACGTCAAATTCGTAAGCATAAAACAAAAGTGAATCGTAAGCTTCGTGAAAAAGGTAGTCCAAAAGAACTATTTACCAATGTCGATGATGTTTCCGCCAACCATCAGGAGAAGGAAGAAGACAAGCTAGAAGTCGTTCGCACGAAACAATTTGATTTGAAGCCGATGGATAGCGAAGAAGCAATTTTACAAATGAACCTCCTTGGCCATAACTTCTTTGTTTACACGGATGCGGAAACGAACCAAACGAACATCGTTTACCGTCGTAAAGATGGAAAATATGGGTTAATTGAAACAAATTAACCTTTAACCAAGTCTAACTTTACGAATCACCATATCCTCTCGTTGGCCCCGTAGCTATTGGCTATGGGGTCTTTTTTGTGCCGTTAAAAAATTCCGTACTATTCGTCCTGGCCATTTCGTGTTAAGATGGAAAATGGTCTTTTTTTATCCCATACTTAACGGGCAATAACCCTCACCTCAAGGTGGGGAAAAAAAGTCCATAAAGGTCCGATTGGTTCAACTAACCATCCGTTGAAGACCACTGATGGAAGTTTTCCTGTATGCCCCAAACCGTTGGAGTTTACATACAGAGTGAACGATGAGGAGGGATATATATGTCAAAAATTGGTCGGAATGAATCGTGCCCTTGTGGGAGCGGAAAAAAATATAAAAAATGTTGTGGGAAAAACGGCGTCGTTTCGATCATGGACGTCATTTATGAAGAAATCGAAAAGCAAGAGGAACAGTTATATCGTTACATGTACACCCATTACCGTAACGAGCGGGAGAAACTGTTCCGGGAAGTGGAAGGAAAAACGAGTGTCTTTCGCGAAAACGAAATGAACTCGGTCCTGTTGTTTGATATTTGGTTTACAACGGCGTATGAATCGAAGGGAACGACGATTTTGGAATCCTTTGTCGAGTATCAACTTCCAACGATCCACCGTCCGCGCACGAAGGCGATTGTCGAATCGTGGAAAGAAGCGCTCTTTGTAGCCGGGATGATTCAAGAAGTGACCGATACTCATATTACGATGGTAGATGAGTTATCGAACGAAACATATCAAGTACAATATAAAAATCGTTCGTTCCAGCCACATACGTTTGTAACAGGGGTACTTTTACCTTACGAAGAGACATATAAATTCTATATCTTCGGCTACGACTTCCCTAAAGAAGTGGCTGATGTGGCGGTGCCATACTTAAAAGAACAGATCGCTGCGTATGAAGGAGACGTTCAATCGTATTTCCGTGAGCATTATTTAACGTTTATCGACGATGTGTTTACGAAATTAGCGGAAAAAGAAAATGCTTCTCAAGAAGAAGAGCAGCCAACGTACGAGTGGGAAAAAGAGATTTATAGAGAAATTGGGGACGACCTGCAAGCATTCATACAAGAAGTAGGTGGCTCCAAAGATGCGTCCGATTTCGGTGTGCTTTTATGGAACGTGTTCAGTAAAAAAGTTCAACCAACTATTCGCAACCCGAAACTGTATGTCGCAGCCACGTACTATCTCCTGCAATCATTAGCATTTGACTTGCCTACCTTTACGCAAAAAGAACTCGCGGAACGATTTGGGGTATCACCGAATAGTATCTCACAGCGTCGTAAAGAAATGGACGCAGCTGTTGCGGAACAAGTCGCTTCGTTATCTTCATAATCAATTGGTAAACAGCTTTTCATGATGAAAGGCTGTTTTTTTAATAAAAATTGTGACAAGTGCAAACCAAGTGGCGGAAAGTGCAAAAGAAATTGTGACAAGTGCAAAAAAACTGATGCAAACTGCAAAAGATTTTATATTAAGTGCAAAAGAACAATTGTAAACTGCAAAAGGTATTATCACAACTGCAAAACAGGACCTATTTCAGAAAACGGCCTACCAAGTAAGCTGCTGCTCCTTTAGTTATTTCACGTTATAGAATTCATTTTTTTTGCTCGCACCTTACCTCTAGCCCGGATATCCCATAAGTTGTCACTTTTCCGTGAGAAGTGGTATTATTAAATAGGTAAGGAATCGATATTTTTACGAATAGTTCGTACGAAGAAGGAATAAAGGAGCGTCTTTCATGCTTGGTATATTAAATAAAGTGTTTGACCCCAATAAGCGGGAAATCAATCGTTTAGAAAAAATTGCGAATCAAATCGATGCGTTATCGTCCGACATGGAACGCTTGACGGATGAGCAGCTTCGCGAAAAAACGACAGAATTTAAAAAGCGTTACGAGCAAGGTGAATCGCTTGATGATTTGCTCGTTGAAGCGTTTGCTGTTGTTCGGGAAGCGTCTCGTCGGGTGTTAGGCTTGTATCCATATAAAGTGCAGCTGATGGGTGGTATTGCCCTTCATGAAGGAAATATCGCCGAAATGAAAACGGGTGAAGGTAAAACTCTGACAGCGACGATGCCGGTGTACTTGAACGCCCTTACTGGAAAAGGGGTTCACGTCGTGACGGTGAACGAATACTTAGCGAGCCGTGACGCAACTGAAATGGGCCGTCTGTACGAATTTTTAGGCTTAACCGTTGGCCTCAATGCTAGTGGCTTATCTAAAGAAGAAAAGAAAAAAGCATACGAAGCGGATATTACCTACGGAACGAATAACGAATTTGGCTTCGACTATTTACGGGACAACATGGTGCTTTATAAAGAACATAAAGTACAGCGTCCGCTTCATTTTGCTATCATTGACGAGGTTGACTCCATCCTAATCGACGAAGCACGTACACCGCTCATTATTTCTGGTACGGCTCAAAAATCGACACAGCTTTATCTACAGGCAAATGCGTTTGTACGCACGCTGAAAAAAGACGTCGATTACACGTACGATGAGAAAACAAAAGGTGTTCAGCTGACCGAAGAAGGGATTAATAAAGCAGAAAAATACTTCGGTATCGACAACTTGTTTGACATCACGCATGTTACGATCAACCATCATATTAACCAAGCGTTAAAAGCCCATGTAAGTATGCATCGCGATGTCGATTACGTTGTCCAAGACGGCGAAATCGTCATTGTTGACCAATTTACAGGTCGCTTAATGAAAGGGCGTCGTTATAGCGACGGTCTTCATCAAGCGATTGAAGCTAAAGAAGGATTAGAAATCCAAAACGAAAGCATGACGATGGCGACGATTACGTTCCAAAACTACTTCCGTATGTATGAAAAACTAGCCGGTATGACAGGTACGGCCAAAACGGAAGAAGAAGAGTTCCGGAACATTTACAACATGAAAGTTGTCGTCATTCCAACTAACAAACCAGTCATTCGTGACGACCGTCCGGATTTAATATACGCAACAATGGAAGGTAAGTTTAAAGCGGTCGTGGAAGATATCGTTGAGCGTCATAAAAAAGGACAACCGGTGCTCGTTGGTACGGTTTCGATTGAAACTTCGGAATTACTATCGAAAATGTTAACGAAACGTGGTATCCGGCATAATGTATTAAATGCGAAAAACCACGAGCGTGAGGCGGAAATTATCGCCCAAGCTGGTCAAAAAGGTGCGGTGACGATTGCAACTAACATGGCTGGTCGTGGTACGGATATTAAATTAGGTGAAGGTGTAAAAGAACTTGGCGGATTAGCCGTCATTGGTACGGAACGCCACGAGTCTCGCCGTATTGATAATCAGTTGCGCGGTCGTTCGGGTCGTCAAGGAGATCCGGGTGTGACACAATTTTACTTGTCCATGGAAGACGAGTTAATGCGCCGCTTCGGTTCTGACAATATGAAAGCGATGATGCAACGTCTTGGTATGGATGACTCCCAGCCAATCCAAAGTAAAATGGTGACACGCGCGGTGGAATCAGCGCAAAAACGGGTAGAAGGTAACAACTTCGACGCCCGGAAGCAGCTGCTCCAATACGACGATGTCCTTCGTCAACAGCGTGAAATCATTTATAAACAGCGCGACGAAGTGTTAGAAGCGGAAAACCTTCGCGACATCGTAGAAAATATGATTAAATCGGTCGTGGAGCGTACGGTTCATTCACATATGGCGACGCAAGACGATGAAGAAGTAAATCTTCAAGGAATTATTGATTACGTCAACGCGAACCTACTTCCTGAAGGAGACATTACCGTCCAAGACCTTGAAGGAAAAGATGCGGAGGAAATCATTGACCTCATTTTAGAAAAAGTAAAAGTTCGTTACGATGAAAAAGAAGAAATTTTAGGCGAAAGAATGCGCGAGTTTGAAAAAGTCATCGTTCTTCGAGCGGTCGATACGAAATGGATTGACCATATCGATGCGATGGATCACTTACGTCAAGGTATTCACCTGCGCGCGTACGGTCAAATCGATCCGCTTCGTGAATACCAAAACGAAGGTTTTGCCATGTTCGAAAATATGGTTGCTGCTATTGAAGAAGATGTGGCAAAATACGTAATGAAAGCTGAAATCCAAAATAACTTAAAACGCCAAGAAGTCGCGAAAGGGCATGCGGTGAATCCGAAAGAAGACGGCGGTAATGTGAAGCGGAAGCCAATTCGTAAACAAACGAACGTTGGACGCAACGACCCTTGCCCGTGCGGAAGCGGGAAAAAATACAAACATTGTCATGGTAAACTAGCGTAATGGAGAGGACTGACTCCTCAGGGGTCAGCCTCTCTTTATGATGAAAATACATTTTTTAGAGGTGATCAGCATGGAACTGTTCGAAATTAAGAACGAACTTGAGAAAACAGCTAAGCGATTAGCGGATTTTAGGGGGTCTCTTTGACCTCGATACGAAAGAAGCTCGAATAGCTGAACTCGAGCAAATCATGGTCGCTCCGGACTTTTGGAACGATCAACAAAAAGCGCAATCCATTATTAGTGAAGCGAATGGATTAAAAGATTTAGTGAACGAATACAAAGACTTATCAGAAACACAAGAAAACTTAGAGCTCACGTACGAATTAGTAAAAGAAGAAAGCGATGAAGAGTTAAAAGCGGAGCTCGAAAGCGAATTAAAAGAATTAATCAAACGTTTGAATAAATTTGAGCTACAGCTTTTATTAAGCGAACCGTATGATAAAAATAACGCGATTTTAGAGCTTCATCCAGGTGCGGGTGGTACGGAGTCACAAGACTGGGCCTCCATGCTGCTTCGGATGTATACGCGTTGGGCGGAGAAAAAAGGATTCAAAGTCGAAACGCTCGATTATTTACCTGGTGAGGAAGCGGGTATTAAAAGCGTGACGCTTTTAATTAAAGGTCACAATGCGTACGGATATTTGAAAGCAGAAAAAGGGGTACACCGCCTCGTACGCATTTCACCGTTTGACGCTTCAGGCCGTCGCCATACATCTTTCGTATCTTGCGAAGTTATGCCAGAGTTCAACGAAGAGATCGAAATCGAAGTTCGCGCGGAAGATATTAAAGTCGATACGTATCGTTCTTCTGGTGCCGGTGGTCAGCACGTCAACACGACGGACTCTGCTGTTCGAATTACCCACATTCCAACGGGTATTGTCGTGACCTGTCAGTCCGAACGTTCGCAAATTAAAAACCGCGAAAAAGCGATGAATATGCTAAAAGCGAAACTTTACCAAAAGAAAATTGAAGAGCAAGAAAAAGAACTGGCTGAACTTCGCGGTGAACAAAAAGAGATCGGTTGGGGTAACCAAATCCGTTCGTACGTCTTCCATCCATATTCTCTAGTAAAAGACCATCGTACGAATACGGAAGTCGGAAACGTTCAAGCCGTGATGGACGGTGAAATCGACATCTTTATTGATGCTTATTTACGTTCTCGCTTAAAGTAAACTAATGAGCTACCTATCGTTAGGAGATAGGTAGCTTTAATTTTTGTTCGTAGCAGAACATCATTTCAGTTAAACAGAAAGTAAAATCGGTTAAACGGAAAGTAATTAGTTCGGACCGTAAAGTAAAATCGGCTCAACAGAAAGTAATCGGTTCGGAAAGTAAAGTAATTGGATCAGCAGAAAGTATTCGGCACCGAACGTAAAGAAAAATCGGCTCAACAGAAAGTATCGTCACGGAACGTAAAGAAAAATCGGCTCAACAGAAAGAATTGAGCACCGAACGTAAAGTAAAATTGGCTCAACAGAAAGTAATCGGTTCGGACCGTAAAGTAAAATCGGCTCAACAGAAAGAATTGAGCACCGAACGTAAAGAAAAATCGGCTCAACAGAAAGAAATCGTCACGGAACGTAAAGAAAAATTGGCTCAACAGAAAGTAATCGGTTCGGAAAGTAAAGTAATTGGATCAACAGAAAGTATCGAGCACCGAACGTAAAGTAAAATTGGCTCAACAGAAAGTATTGAGCACCGAACGGAAAGTAAAATCAAACCAACAGAAAGTAATCAGCAGGAACGTAAAGTAAATTGATGAAACAGAAAGTATAATACGATAAATGAATGTAAAACCGGTCCAACAGAAACATAAATACCGCAATGGGACCTCCAAAATATGAACCCCGCCTTCCCCGCGCATGTTCCGTATGAACATCACCAATAATAATAAATAGTACATTTTCGTCTAAGGGAACAAAACGAATTTCATTTTTAGCCGTTCATCACGTTAATGCGTTATCTAGCTGTCATTTACAACCAAGAGCCCTCATGCTATACTCTCAATCGGCATGATTTGACAGGGAAAGAGGAGAAGCTATGAATCGTAGAAGGGAACCAATCACATTATCACCGAAGATGGAAAAATTGATTGAATACATATACGTCCTTATTGGTTCAGCTATTGTAGCCATTGCGTTTAACGTCTTTTTACTTCCTAACCGCGTGGCTTCCGGTGGAGTAAGTGGAATTAGTACGATTTTAGATGCGTTATTTGGATGGGAGCCAGCTTTCGTCCAATGGTCGCTCAATATTCCGTTGTTTATTGCAGGCCTGCTTATTTTAGGTTTGCAGTTTGGAGTAAAAACACTTGTAGGGACGCTCTTTTTACCGTTTGTCGTCTTTTTAACGAACGATTGGGAACCGTGGACAACAAATCAGCTGCTTGGTGCTTTGTTTGGGGGCATCGGTGTTGGCCTTGGCTTAGGCATAACGTTTCGTGGAAAAGCATCCACTGGAGGAACGGATTTAGCGGCCCAAATTATTACAAAATTTACAGGGCTCTCTTTAGGAACATCGGTGGCGATTATTGATGGATTAATTGTCCTTTCAGCAGCTATCGTCTTTGATATCGAAGGTGGGTTATACGCACTAATAGGTTTATACGTGACAAGTAAAACGATTGATTTTGTTCAAGTCGGTTTCGGGCGATCCAAAATGGCGATGATTATTACGAATAAAGAAAAGGAAGTTCGCCAAGAAATTTTGCATAAAATTGACCGAGGTGTGACAAAACTATCAGCATACGGCGGATATACGGACCATGAACGCCCAGTATTACTCTGTGTGGTCGATCAAACAGAATTCACAAAATTGAAACAAGTGGTGAAAAACATTGACTCGACTGCATTTGTTGTAGTTATGGACGCTTCCGAGGTTCTTGGCGAGGGTTTCAAGCGGGCGTAGAATTGCTATAATTTATATGAGCTACTATCTTTAAAAAATGGGGGAGAAAGTGATGAAGAAAAAGCTACTAGGATTCATGTTAGGTACATCCCTTGTCTTCGGTCTTGCTGCATGTGGTGGGGGTCAAGACGAAGGAACAACATCCGATGGAACCACTGAAACTACAAGTGTGGGGGATGCTCAAAAAATTTATAATCAAAAATGTTCCAGCTGTCACGGTGGAAACCTAGAAGGTGGTTTCGGCCCAGCTCTTGAAAAAATTGGAGCAAAATTAAGTAAAGATGAAATTTTAAACGTTATTAACAACGGTAAAGGGTCTATGCCACCAGGAATTATTAATGACGATGAAGCTGAAGCTGTGGCGGAATGGTTAGCGAATAATAAATAATATCGTGATTTATAAAGATGGGCTGGATAAAAATTACACCAGCCCGCTTTTTTCTATCGATACGATGGTTCGTGTCGATTTTTTTATTTTTCACATTTTTTCCTTCCTGTCGATATTTCCCGAGTAATAAGGGAATTTCGGTACGAAAGATTTCATTTTATGATGAAATTTGAAAAGAAACTGTAATATAAATTTTCATTAAAATACGCGATTCCAATGTTATAATAAGAATGACGTCTAAAGTTGACGAATTTTGACGTAACCATTCATTTTATATAGATACATAGAAAAGATTAAGGTGATTAAACAATGATAGAAATGCAAGATGTATATAAACAATACCCTAATGGAATTATGGCTGCAAATGGCTTTAATGTATCCATTAAACAAGGGGAATTTGTTTATGTCGTTGGCCCCAGTGGTGCTGGAAAGTCAACGTTTATCAAAATGATGTATCGTGAAGAAAAACCAACAAGAGGCACCATTATGGTGAATGGTGTCAATTTGACCAAGCTAAAAGAAAACCGTGTTCCATTTTTCCGTCGGAATATAGGGGTTGTTTTCCAAGACTTTAAACTTTTGCCGACATTAACGGTGTTTGAAAATGTCGCGTTTGCCATGGAAGTTATTGAAGAAAATCCAAAGAATATTAAAAAACGTGTCTTAGAAGTTCTTGATTTAGTCGGTTTAAAGCATAAAGCGCGTATGTTGCCATCAGAGCTATCCGGTGGTGAACAACAACGGGTGTCAATTGCTCGTTCGATCGTCAATATGCCGAAGGTGGTCATCGCGGACGAGCCTACCGGGAACTTAGACCCGGAAACATCGTGGGAAATCATGAACATTTTTCAAGAAATTAATGACCGCGGAACAACCATTGTCATGGCCACACACAACAAAGAAATCGTGAACACGATTCGTCATCGGGTTATTGCCATAGAAAACGGGCGCATTGTTCGCGATGAGCAGCGGGGGGATTACGGCTATGAAAATTAGAACGTTTAAGCGCCATTTTCGAGAGAGCTTTAAAAGCTTAGGACGAAACGCTTGGATGACGTTCGCATCCATCAGTGCCGTAACCGTGACGCTTTTACTTGTTGGTGTGTTTTTCGTCCTAATGATGAATATGAATAAAATCGCTTCCGATATTGAAAAAGATGTTGAAATTCGTGTACACATTGATTTAACCGCAACGGAAGAAGACCAAGCCAAGCTACGAAATCAAATAGAACAAATTCCAAAAGTGAAATCGGTGACCTACTCGTCAAAAGAAGACGAGTTAAATAACTTAATTAAAAACCTTGGGGAAGACGGAGAAATTTTCCGTTTATTTGAACAAGAAAACCCTCTTTACGATGTATTTATCGTTAAAACGAAAAATCCGACTGATACACCAGTTGTGGCCAAGCAAATAGAGACGTTCGATTTTGTCGATTCAGCACGATATGGCGAAGGAAAAATTGAACGCCTTTTTAGCGCATTAAAAATCGGCCGTAACGTTGGCTTAGGGTTAATTATCGGACTCTTATTTACTGCCATGTTCTTAATTTCTAATACCATTAAAATTACGATTTTTGCGCGTCGTAAAGAGATTGAAATTATGAAACTGGTAGGGGCAACGAACTGGTTTATTCGTTGGCCATTTTTCCTTGAAGGTCTTTGGTTGGGAATATTAGGGTCCATTATCCCAATCGTGGTCGTTACAACGGCGTACCATTACGTCTATGACTATTTATCACCACGACTCGAAAATCACTTTATTCAAATATTAGAATTCTCTCCATTTGTGTTCCAACTTGCTGGTTTACTGATCGCAATGGGGGCTTTAATCGGTGCATGGGGCAGTATGATGTCCATTCGTAAATTCTTGAAAATATAGAAGCGAACGAGTTCTCGCTTTAGAAAAAAGGGAGAGTAGTAGAAAGGGGTTTAACCGTTGAAGAAGCGTTCAATTCTGTCGGTGTCTTTAGCAACAGTTCTAGCTTTTGGAACGATGATGGCTAGTCATCAGGAGGCTTTTGCCTCTAAACTATCAGACTTAAAATCTCAAAAAAAGCAAATCGAAAGTAAAGAATCAGAAGTCGAGAAAAATATTAAAGAAAAAGAAGATCAAATTTCCCACCTTCAACAAGAACAACAACAGCTTGAAGCAGAAATTAAACGTATTGACCTAGCAATCTCGGATACGACTAAAAAGATCCATGAAAAAGAAGTTCAAATCGATGAAACAAAAGCAGAAATTGAACGGTTAAAGCAAGAAATTGAAGTATTAAAGAATCGGATAAATGAACGAAATGACTTGTTAAAAAACCGTGCTCGTTCAATGCAAGAATCAGGTGGTTTAATTAGTTACATAGATGTCCTTTTAGGTGCAGAGAGCTTTAGTGATTTTATTGACCGCGTTAGTGCGATTGCTACCATTATGGAAGCTGACAATCAGATTATTGAACAGCATAAACAAGATAAAGCGGATTTAGAAGCGAAGAAAGCAGAAGTAACGAACAAATTAAATGAACTTGAAAACATGCGTGCCGAATTAGAAAATATGAAAGCTCAATTCGAGACGCAAAAAGCCGAAAAGGACAAGCTAGTAAAACAGCTTCAAAAAGAAGAACAACAACTAGAGCATCAAAAAATGGAACTTGAAGAAGAAAAAGAAATATTAGCTGCTCAAAAATCGGCTGTCCAAAAAGCGATTGAGTTAGAAAAGAAACGCCTTGAAGAATTAGCTAAACAACAACAGCAATCCAGTGGATCTAGTGGAACCAGTGGAACACCACCAGTGACGCCTGGCTTGTTTATGCGTCCATCAGAAGGGTACGTTTCTTCTAACTTTGGTCACCGTTGGGGAAGCTTCCACTATGGGGTTGATATTGCGAAAAGTGGTACTGTTCCAATTGTAGCGGCAGCAGATGGGGTTGTGCTTCGTTCCTATTATTCTAGTAGCTACGGAGAGGTTATTTTTATCACGCATTCGATTAATGGAAAAATTTATACAACGGTCTATGCACACTTATCTAGCCGTCTAGTCGGAACAGGAGCCGTCGTATCTAAAGGGCAAAAAATTGGGTACATGGGTAACTCCGGCCATTCCTTTGGCCAACACTTACACTTTGAGATTCACGAAGGTGAATGGAACGCTTCGAAATCAAATGCGGTAGATCCGCGGAAATATATTAATTTCTAATCATAAAATGAAAAATACACAACTTGCCAACACTGCAAGTTGTGTATTTTTATGGCTAACTTTAATGGGACGCTTGACAAAATCAAAAAGTAATTAAAAGAAGGCCTTGACTATTTTAAATGATCAGTAATGCCTCTTTCTGAATGGTTATATTCACTGGTGTTTCCGTAAGGGGCTCTCCGTCGCTTTGTACAATCACCGGTAATTTAGACGTAACTTCTACATGTTTTCCTTTGATCATAGTTACACCAGGATGTAAAACATGTTTGCCTTTAAACGCTCTTGGAAAAGTGAGTAACAGATTCCATTTCGTCATGTTGTGTACAATACAAATGTCAAAAAGCCCATCATGATAACAAGCATCTGGGCATATTCTAATGCCTCCGCCGTAATTAGGGATATTGGCAATGGCAATTAACCATACATTAAAAAATACTAGGCTTTTCCCATCAATCTTTAATTCAATGTTAACAGGACGATATTTTAATAAAACATGCAAGAAACTAAGACCGTACGAAAGCTCACCTAATCGAATGGAATTCAACCACTTTTTATATTTAGCAGTATTATTTACATGGGCGACGTTACCGTCAAAACCAATCCCCGTTACAGTGATGCAGTATTCGCTACCAATTCTTCCGATATCTATTTTTCTTTGCTTTCCCATTAAAATACGTTCTAAGGCCTTATTATAGTCCATTGGTATCTCTAGGGCTCTTGCAAAATCATTTCCTGATCCTGCGGGAATAACACCTAAAGGAATATTGGAATCAATTAACCCGTTTGCAACATCATGGACTGTACCATCTCCGCCTATAGCAACAACAGCATCACATTTTTCAGAGGATACCATTTTAGCGATTTCTACTGCATGTTTTGGACGCTCGGTAAACCGCACTTGATAATCTACCTGTTTCTCTTGAAGCAATTTTTCGATCTTTTTCCAAACTCTTAGTCCTTTACCGTTACCAGAGGTTTTATTGACGATAAAATAATACATATGATCGATCTTTCCTTTTTATTAGATATGGTGAAAGTTTTACAGAACGTTTTATGGAGCATGGTCATAACATGGTATGTTTTTAATAACAATTTTTCCCTATGATAAGGAAAATATTCTAACAGCTTCATTTGTGAAGTTAAAGGAAAGATCTTTAGTATAAATGAAGGATCCATTCAGCAATTCATGAGATACACGAGTAGCCAAGCCTTGGCTTCAGGATTTTTCCCATTAAGTACTTTCATCAAAGCTTGGAATACCAACTCCCTCATAATGGTAACCTAATTTATGCATAGCAGATGAATTTAGACAATTTCTGCCATCGAATATAAATGGTTGAGATAATATGTTTTTTGCCTTTTGCCAGTCGATTTCAATGATTTCTTTCCACTCCGTTACAATTAATACAGCGTCTGCTTCTTTTAATGCTTCAATTGGGGTTTTGGCATAGCTAATGGTAGGATAAATCTTTTTAACATGTTCTGTTCCTTGTGGATCGTATGCAGTAATATAAGCATTATTTTGAAGGAGGTAATGAATGATTTTTAGTGAGGATGCTTCTCTTATATCGTCAGTTTGTGGTTTGAACGTAAGTCCTAGTACCGCAATACGCTTTTCGGTTAGAGTGCTCAATGCTTTCTTCACTTTTTCCATAAACCATTGTGTTTGTGTTTGGTTCACATCCGATACTGCTTGAAGGATTTGCAAGGGGGTTTTCTCTGCAGTAGCCAATGCTAGCAATGCTTTTATATCTTTAGGAAAGCATGATCCTCCATACCCAATTCCTGCCTGAAGAAATTGAGGACCAATCCTACTATCCAACCCCATACCTTTTGCTACTTGAATAACATTTACCCCAATCTTATCGCAAAGTCGGGCTAGCTCATTAATGAACGAAATTTTCGTAGCTAAAAATGCGTTTGATGCGTACTTAATCATTTCAGCATCTTTGATTGTTGTAAACACAATTGGTGAGTTGAACTCTTTATACAACTCTTTCATCAACTTTTGGGCTTTCTCTGTTTCACAGCCGATTACAATTCGTTCAGGATACAGAGCATCGTGTAATGCCTTTCCTTCTCGTAAAAATTCTGGGTTCGAAATGAGATCGAAAGAAATCTCCACGTTTCTTTTTTTTAGTTCAGCTTTTATAATCTTATTTATTTTTTCACCCGTGCCTATTGGAACAGTACTCTTGATGACGATTCCTTTATATTCGTTCATCCATCTTCCAATCTGTCTTGCCGCCTCTTCCACATAGGATAATTCTGCTTCTCCGTTCGGTAAGGAAGGAGTACCAACTGTAATAAATAAAATTTCGCATTGATCGATAATTTCCTCTAAATGATGGGAAAACAAAAGATTTCCGTTGGCAATAAGTTTTTTTAATAACTCCTCCATCCCCTCTTCATAGAAAGGGAGAATTGACTTTCTTAACTTTTTTAATTTTTCCTGGTCCTGCTCGATAACGAATACTTTGTGTCCATAGTTAGCAAAAGCTACACCGGTGGTGGTTCCTACATAGCCTGCCCCGATTACTGCTATATTCATAAGATCACCTCGCTTTCTACTAATTGGTACCTCTGGTGGTGTACACTTATCAACCGAAATGATAATAACCTATATCGAATGAAAAGATATATATCACTCTTTGGGGCATCTCATGTCCATTGGCTTATGTTCTAACTGCTTGCTTCTTTTTGGACAATCACTTCTTTTAAATACTTTAAAATATCTTCTTGTAAGTCTGGGCGCTGCAAAGCAAAATCAATAGTTGCACGAATAAAGCCGACCTTATCCCCGATATCATAGCGCCTGCCGTGAAAATGATAGGCTAAAACTGCTTGAGACTGATTCATTATTTTAATTGCATCTGTTAATTGAATTTCTCCGCTGGAATCTGGGGGTAAATCTTTCAAAATATCAAAAATCTCAGGTCGTAAAATATAGCGTCCCATAATGGCAAAGCGAGAAGGAGCCTCTTCTTTTTTGGGTTTTTCCACTAACGTCTCAATATTGATGAGATTTTCTTCTATCTCATTGCCTTTTGGTTTTATAATTCCATATTTCGAAACTTCATCCTCTTCAACCTGCTGAACGCCTACTATTGATGAATGATAATGATTAAATACTTCAATTAATTGTTTTAAACAAGGCTTCGAAGACTTGACGATATCATCGCCAAGCAATACAGCAAATGGCTCATTGCCTACGAAACTTTTCGCACAATAAATTGCATCCCCAAGGCCTTTCGGTTCTTTTTGACGGATATAATGAATATTAGCCAGATTTGAAATCTTTTGTACTTCTTTTAGTAACATTTGTTTGTTTTTCTTAAAAAGAGTTTCTTCTAACTCATACGATTTATCAAAGTGATCTTCAATCGAACGCTTACTGCGGCCACTTATCACAATAATGTCTTCAATCCCAGAGGCAACTGCCTCTTCGACAATATATTGAATGGTTGGCTTATCTACAATTGGAAGCATTTCTTTTGGTAATGCCTTTGTTGCAGGAAGAAACCTTGTACCCAGCCCTGCTGCCGGTATGATAGCTTTTCGAATCATCACTCCGACCTCCCCTCTTAACCTAATCTATTTACCAAAACATACACTATTAGGTTGGAAACCTATCGCGCATATTTCCACCCATCATAAATGTTGGAATACCATATGCATCTTCTAACTGCTTCTTCGTCCACTTCTACCATTGTGTATTTAATCGCTACTACATTTTCCAGTTCTTTTTTTTCTGAGCTATTCATTTCATCTGTATCCATTTGCTCAGCATGATCTTGTTCCATAACTTCCATTTCGTCCTCTTCTGTCATTGAGTATTTAATCGCTACATCATTTTCCAGTTCTTTTTCTTCTGTGGTATTCATTTCATCTGTACCCATTTGTTCAGTACGATCTTGTTGAATAACTGCCTTTTCGTCCACTTGTGTCGTTGGAATTGCTATTACATTATCTGGTACTTCTACTGTTGTGTTATTTATTTCATCTGTACTTATTTGTTCAGTACGATCTTGTTCAATAACTGATGTTGAGGTCGTATGAATCGCTTGAGTCCAAACTTCTAGTAGTTCGGATGCGACTCGATCCCATTGATATTGGGAAATCGCAAGTTCTCTTCCTTTTTCTCCCATTCTTTTCATCAAGGATTTGTCAGATAAAATTTGGGTGATTTTTTCCGCAAAATTACGGGGATCTTCAGGGTTTTCTACAACAAAACCGTTTTCTCCTAACAGAATGACTTCTGGATTACCACCCCGTGCTGTTGTTACGATTGGAAGACCTGCAGCCATTGCTTCATAATGTACCCGAGCAAGTGGTTCTTGCCATTGTGAAGTACATACAAATAAATCAGCTGCAGCAAACCAATATTGTATTTTATCTGGTGCAACAAAGCCTGTTGTTATAACTGGCACTGGCAGTTTTTTGGCTAATGCTCGTACGTAAGCAACATAATCGGTAATGTGATTTTGGCTAAACCAGTTACTTCCTACAATAACTAGAGCTAAATCTTTAAATTTTTTTGAAAGCTCCGGTAACGCTCGAACTAACCTATCGACCCCTTTATTACGCGAAAGCCTTCCTGCATATAAAATTACCGTTTTGTTCTCTAAACCATATGCTTTTCGAAGTTCATGGCGAATTTCTTGCATATTTGGATGACTTCCAGGTAAAAATCTCTCGGTATCTACACCAGAATAAATCGTGCGTATTTTTGACGAAGCCTGTGGATAGAGTTGACGTATGACATTACCTACATAATCACTGACTGTTACAATACTTGAAACTTCTTCTAAGGCTGCTGTTGCTTCCTCTGGATCGATTTTTTCAACATTGAACATATCATTGTGCATGCTTAAGGTAATTTTAGAATGAGGCGCTGCCTTACGGACAGGAATGACAAGGCGTGGACGGTTAAAAATGTGGATGAGGTCAAATAAGTTGTTTGATTCAATATATTGAACAACACCTTCTCGATATATTTCGAATACTTTTCCTGGTACACGTACATAATGAATTCCATCTATCGTTTCTTCATCTGGAAGTGATGGATCACTAGTTCCTAAAACCGTAATTTCATGAAATTTGCTTAAATGTGGAAGAATACCAGAAATATAAGTTTGGATTGCCCCTCCTAATACGGGAGGAACAGGGAGTTTTTCAGTACAAATCATTAAAATCTTCATGTTTATTCCATCCCCTTCCAGTCGTTTTGTATTTCTTCCAATACAGGCCACTTAGACTGATCGGTTTCGACAATCGTTTGAATTAATTGTGTAGTTTGTTCATTGAGAAATATTTCTGGCTCATACACGACTTCTTTTATATTTTTATAAAATTCGTTTGGCAGTGATAAATCAATCATAAGAATCTCATATAATTGAGGAGAAATTGGATTTGTTTTATGGTAGGCCTTAATCATCTCCCTGATCCACTTTGTATCCCACCTATATAAATCTGCCATAGTTCCAGTAATTAGCTTTCTTAAATCACGAATCGGTAGATCAAAAGCTACACCATCAAGGTCTATAATCCACATCCCATTAGAACCCATTTGACCGTTAGACCAGCCATAATCCTGGTGAACTAAGCCCCAATACGCATTGCCATGTTTGATTAATTCAAAATAGCTAGATTGATCCAGTCGTTCTAGACTTTTTCGAGCTTGTGCTTCAAATTCATCTACCACATTTAATAAGTAAGAACTTGCAGGCAGATCGTTATAAGCTTTGGCAATGTTTCGAAACCAATCCATTTTTAGAATGATTTTTTCATAATTTCTTCGCCATTTGTGCAATCTTGAAGCTGTTTCCGCTTGGTGAGGGGGGACATAGCCCTTACTTAATCGATGAAATTCGCCGAGGGCGGAACAAAGCAGTTTGGCTCCCTCTAAATCTTTTGTTACAGGTGTTAATGATTCAATCCACTCTGCGACAAACCATAGCTTTCCACCAGCCTCAACATAATTTGTTCCATCCTTTGTCTTTACAATAGGTGGTACTCTTGCCTGCCGAACATCAACTAAATATTCCTGAGCTCCCAAGCTAAATAAACTCCTAGTTGGTCTTCGGTGTAACAGCTTTAAGCTTTTCGGCCCAGTGCTTGTTTCAAGCTTCCAAATAGCGCCCCCTTTATCAGGTTTCGTTGTAACTACCTGAATGCTCTTTACTGAAAAATCATAATGCTTTAGTACTTGATCTGCTAGCTTGTTGATATAGTCAGGTATAAAAAACTCATGAGTGGACTCATCCACTTCCCATGGTTCGATTAAAATATTCTCCACACTATCCCTCCTAAAAAATAAAAAAGAATCTTCCTCTTGAATAAACTGGCCGAGGATTTAAATTATCGAAAGGCTATTTATCTTTTAATCTAGACATTTCGGTTACCACATCGTTTACTTAGTATCAATATCTTGTAAAGTGTATCACCTATGAATTTGAAATCTTTTTTAGCATCCATGGGTCTTACATTCTGCCGAATTAGGTGTTTATTTCTTATAAACAATTGGCGTTAATCGGCATTAGTCTTTCTCCATCCTTTTACTAAACTATGTTTAATAAAAAGATTTGTATAGGACAACTCAACCAGATTAATAAGGAAATGTAAATTTTTTTAGGTGGATTTTGGATAGTTTGGTTAGTTGAGTGGGAGATTTGGGGATTCTTAGGAGGAATGCTGTTGAAAGGGATATTGGAAATGGTGAACAAGTTTTCGTTTTTAAATTTTCTTAGCATTGTACATGTCTTTCTGTTGATTGGTCATTAATTGTTGTTTACCTAGCTGACCAGCTTGTATTAGAACATGTTTTCCTAACATATTACATAATTAGAAAAAATGTTGTTTTTGTGTATATTTTTTGGTCAAATTAACAAAAATATTCCATATCAGGGGGTCATGCAAAAATGAATTCCATTCAATTTGACTACAGTGTACCGCGGTATGTTTTGAGTAAAATGATGGGTAAATTTTCAAAATCCTTTTATTGGGATTCCAGATTCTCATGCATTCGATTACGCCGTGTAGAAGTCCCGAAACTTCCAAACGATGAATGGGTAAAAGTAAAGGTAAAGTATGGAGGAATCTGTGGAAGTGACTTAAATTTGATCCTTTTAAATGATAGTCCAGCAACTTCCCCGTTTGCGTCTTTTCCATTTACGATTGGACATGAAGTGGTAGGAACGATTGAAGAAGTTGGTTCAAAGGTAGAGAACATTCATGTGGGAGACCGGGTAGTTATTGACCCGATATTATCATGTATAACAAGAGGAATAGCAGATCCTTGTCCAAATTGCCGACAGGGGGATTACAGTCTTTGTCATTTTATGACTGAAGGGGAAATTTCACCAGGAATGTTAATAGGGACTTGCCGTGACACCGGTGGAAGCTGGGGACCTTATCTTGTGGCACATAAAAGTCAAGTATTGAAGCTTCCTGATCATGTAAATGATTTAAACGGTGTGTTGGTAGAACCTTTTAGCTGTGCCTTGCATGCGGTTTTGCGAAATCGTCCGAAAAAGGATGATACGGTATTGGTCATTGGAGCCGGTGCCATTGGAATTTGCGTTGTCGCTGCTATTCGAGCGCTGGAAATACCTTGCCGTTTAGTCGTTTTAGCCAAACACGCCTTTCAAGCACAGCTTGCTTCCCACTATGGTGCAGATGAAATTATTTATCTGACAAAAAATAAAGACTATATTTACCAAACAGCCAAATCTCTTCATGCAAGCGTGTTAGAGCCACTCTTTGGTGATCCGGTTATACAAGGTGGAGCCGATCTTATTTTTGAATGTGTCGGCAATAAACAAAGCATAAACGATTCACTCCGTTTTGCTAGACATGGAGGAAAAGTTGTTCTATTGGGATTAGCAGGGATCATTGACGGTGTGGATTGGACGACGGTTTGGCTGAATGAGTTAGATATTAAAGGAAGCTTTGCTTACAGTACAGATGAATATCAAGGAAAGAAAATGCGTACATTACAAATTGCTATCGAATTAATGCGTAATGAAAAGGTGGATTTATCCCCATTGGTCACACATCGTTTTCCTTTGGAAAATTATCGTGAAGCCTTACAAACGGTTGTTAACAAAGGAAAAGGTTCCATCATGAAAGTGGTATTCGAACCTTAAATCCTTTTTCACTACGAAAACACAAGTTAGGAGGGAAATATGATGAAAACTTTTACCATGAATGGAAACATACAAACTCCTTTTTTAAATTGGCTTGCTGAAGGAATAAAAGAGGAGTTTTTATCAAGAGGTTATACGTTTTATAACGTTCCTGAAGAAAATGTTAAACTTGTGTTTCATTATATTGATTCTGAAAAACCGCGGCCTTACCGGAGACAGGCTCAGGCAACGTTTGTCGTTTCTGTTATGGAAACATCGGAAAAAACAGAAAATATTCACAAATCAGCCTATCCATATTTAGTCAGGTCTTTAGCCAATCATTTGATGTATATCCTACATAATGATGATGAAACAACAGATATATATTTTCTTACTCCTGAACAAGGGTTTTACAAATTGACGTATCGAAAAGGAGAAGAAGGAAAATTTTTTGAACGTATTTATGAAAGATTAGAACCGCTGGCCGCTTCACAGTTAGTGATTGACAATGATTTTTATGACGATCTTCCTGAAGAGATGTGGAACGGCGATGAGATTACAAAATCATTAAGCGAATCCGGGAAAAAGCTTGATCGAATGAATTTACTCCCAGCTCCATTTCCATTAGAGGAATATCTTACACCTCGTGATATGCGTCATCTAAATAAACTTTACGGAATAGGAGGACTTAGCTATGGAAACCTCAGTGCCAGACGGGACGGTGAAAGCTTTTGGATGAGTGCAAGCGGAATTAACAAAGCAGATATGAAAACAGTTGGGGAAGATTTTCTTTTAATCAGGGGGTATGATCCTGATAAAAATGCCATAAAAGTAAGCGTTCCCCCGAATATTACACCAAAAAGGGCTTCTGTCGACGCGATTGAGCACTGGATGATTTATAAAGAACACCCAGAGGTAGGGGCCATTGTCCATGTTCATGCTTGGATGGACGGAATAAAGGCGACAGAGATAAATTATCCTTGTGGAACGATTGAACTTGCCAAAACAGTTGCTGAACTTGTCCGAGATTCGGAGGAGCCTGCTAGAGCGATTATTGGTTTGAAAAACCATGGCTTAACCATTACAGGTACGGATTTAAATGACATCTTTGAACGGATCGACGGTAAAATTATTCCTCAAGTACCAATGTTTTAACGTAATTAAGAAAATGTAAACACATTTTGCTGAAGTATCTCTGAAATAAATTTGTGAATCGATCCATCCTATTATTACATGAAAAGAGCTCAGATTTGGTTTCAATCTGAGCTCCACCAAACCAAAAAGCTGAAAGTGCAAGCCAAATGGCCGAAAGTGCAAGCCAAATGGCCGAAAGTGCAAGCCGAAAGGCCAAAGTGCAAGCCAAAAGGCCAAAGTGCAAGCCAAATGGCCGAAAGTGCAAGCCAAATGGCCGAAAGTGCAAGCCAAAAAGCCAAAAGTGCAAGCCAAAAGGCCAAAGTGCAAGCCGAAAGGCCAAAGTGCAAGCCAAATGGCCGAAAGTGCAAGCCAAATAACCGAAACTGCAAGCCAATCAGCAATTCTTTTCCTTATTATAAAGAAATTAGCACTACTTTTACTGATACTGTTTTTAAAAAGAAGGCTATGTATATGTCATTGTTGATTTTTAGCAAGTTAATTCACATGAAGCGAAAGGCGGCGACTCCAGCGGGAACAAGAAGCCGCAAGACCCTTACTTGAGCGTAGCGAGGGAAGCGGCTTGCGGCTTGCCCGCGGAAAGCGTCCGCCACAAGCGAAATGTATCGTTTAACAGAGCCAAAAAGAAAAAAGTATCGTTCGATAAAATGTGCATAGTAAATCTACTTTTAAGCAAACTAACATTATCAATTCGTTAATGAACAATCTCATGAAAGGAGTTTGTAAAACGGTCATGCTCCAATTTATTAAGGCTATCGTTGAAGAAATCAATAAAATGATCGTTGCGTTAGTCGAATTTGATTATGAAAAGGCATACGAAGAAATGAACAAAAAGAAATAATAGGCGGTTTCTATTAACAATGAAATCCCCATGTACCCATTAATGGACTTGGGGAATTTTTTAGACCCTTTTTAAATGTTTTTTCATCTTGAACAGGGGAGAGGTTATTTTATTTTTTTGAACGGGAACTAAACACTTTGAGATGTTTAGGGAGAACGTTAAAACTTGTACTATTTACTTTCGCTAGTTCTCCATCAAGATTTAAAGCGAGTGATTCAGGTATGATAAAGTCAGCTGATTTTATTTTCGTATGTTGAATAATGGAAGGGTCATTCGTCAGGTTAAGCATTTTCGATAGTAATACACAAAACAGTCGGATTCGGGCTGTTTTTTTATACGTAATCAGATGAAAAGCTTCGTCATCACTTGTCTTTTCTTCAATAAGACGATTGATTGGACCAACAGAGTTTCCTTTCATCACTATAAATAAGGATAGGTCAGAAAGAACTTGGGAGGAAACCTTTATTGAAATCGTATCTAATGGTTTTTTCATCAAAAACTGTTTAAAAAAATAAAGACAATACGCTAATTCTCCAATTTTAGATTTAAGGTACGGAGGGGTTTCATAAGTAATATCTGTGAGCCAACCTGCAGCTGCAATATTGGTAAAGTATCGATTTCCAAACTTCCCAATGTCGACAGGTCTTAAGAACCCGGATTCAATAATGGAAACAACGTCAAAAATATTTAAAGGTATTCCAATAAATTTGGCAAATTCATTACTTGTGCCAAAGGGGAACACTCCAATATTTGGTCTATACTCTTGTTCTGCTACAAATTGAATGGTTCGGTTAATGGTTCCATCCCCACCTGCAATAAAAATGGCGTCCCATTTTTGCTGGCATGCTTTTTTAATTAGATAATTAAAGTGGGTTAACTCGTTTGGTTGATAAATCGTTAAGTGATAACCTAAATCTGAAAGTTTATTTATTAACATTGGAAATTCTTTGTGTTTTTTCTGTTTTCCAGAAAATGGATTATAAACCATTAACGCCTGTTTATCATACATGATGAAAAACCTCACATTTAGTCCAACAAGCTCTTTATAGTTTTGTGACAGGTTTTGGTAAAAAAAGATTTCCATTTACATGTCCCAATATTTTTATCTTTGTCAATTATGAAATAGTATGGTTTTGCTAAGATGAAATTATGATGGTAATGAAATCCTTCTCTACCTTTTTCAATTAGCACTTGTTGTCCGATGATGTCGTTATTCGTAAACTTTCATACAATTTTTGTTTATTTTTTAACACGACAAATAAAGGCAGTATAAAGTCGATCTATACTGCCCTTTTCAGAATCTATTTCTCATTTTTCATTAATAAATAGATAAAATATGGTGCCCCAATGAATGCGACCATAATCCCCGCAGGAATCCCATCAGGGTCCGCTAAATTACGTCCAATTGTATCAGCCACTAACAATAGCCATCCGCCAAGAAGAATGGCAATTGGCATAAATAATTGATTTCGAGGTCCAACAAGTGCTTTGGCTATATGTGGAGCCATTAGACCGATAAAAGCAACTCCTCCGGTGACAGAAACGGCAGAAGCAGCAAGTGCTACAGCGGTAATAAGCAATACGATTCGTTCCTTTTTAATGTTTAATCCAACACCGATGGCGACAGGATCGCTTAAGCTAAGGAGATTTAATCGATTGGCCTTATATAATGTAAAAGGGATTAAGACTATCAACCATGGAAGAATCGCCAAAATAAAGGGCCAATCAGTCCCCCAAATACTTCCGGCTAGCCACTTTGCGATAAAATCAACTTTCGTCCGTTCAGCCGAAGAGATAAGAACAACCATCAAGCCAGATTGTGCCATCGAACATCCTACTCCAATTAGCACTAATTGAATAGGGGAAAGTCCCTGACTTTTGTTATACGATAGTACATAAATGAGACATGCCGTTAATAGGGCACCTAAAAAAGCGACTAGTGGGAGTATATAAATAAATGTCCCGGAACTGATCGGAAAAAATAAAAAGAAAATGGTAATAGCGACACCAGCACCAGAGTTAATGCCTAAAATGCCTGGGTCAGCTAAATCATTTCGGGTGATTCCTTGAAAAATCGCTCCAGATAATGCGAGAGCCATTCCTGCAAGTAATGTAATGATGATTCGTGGCAGGCGGACAGAGAATAATACAAATTCTTCTTTAAAAGTACCTTGACCTAATAAAGTCGGAAGAATTCGATCAAAAGACACGGAGGAGTAGCCTAAGCCCATCCCAATCACAATGGTCAACATGATGAGTGCTAATAATGCACAGAGAATCATACGCTGCTTTTTTAAAAGAAGTGGTGATATCATGAGAGTACTTTACCTCCTTTATGTACAATAAAAAGGAAGAAAGGTAATCCCATCATAGCAACAATGGCAGCTACAGGTGTTTCGTATGGAGCATTGATCGTCCGTCCGAGAGTATCAGCAAATAACATAAAAATAGCTCCTATCATCGCTGACATAGGTAAAATCAAACGGTAATCGGTTCCTACCATTGCCCGAACGATATGGGGAACCATTAAACCGATAAAGGCCATATTGCCAACCAGAGCAACAGAAGCTCCAGCTAATAGGATAATGACAAAAAACAGGACCATTTTTATTTGCGTTGTTTTTTGGCCTAATACAACGGCCACTTCTTCACTTAAGCTCAAAATAGTCAGTTGTCTTGAAAGAAGGAGGGCAATAAAAATACCGAATAGAATAAAAGGGACGATGACTTGCAGTTGACTCCATGATGTACCAATGAAACCTCCCGCCGTCCACATCGATACATCTTTGGAAATTTTATAGTAAATGCCAATTCCTTCGGCGACCGCAAATAAAAATGCCGAAACAGCAGCCCCTGCAAGCACAATACGAAATGGAGAAAACCCACCTTTTTTTATGGCACCAATACCAAATACAAAAATAGAACCAACAGCCGCTCCGATAAAACAAGCAATCATAATACTGAAATAATTAGCAGAAGGAATGAAGGCAAGGGTAATGGCTAAGGCGGCATTGGCACCTGCAGTTAGTCCTAACAATCCTGGATCAGCAAGCGGATTTCTTGTGATCCCTTGCATAATGGCACCTGAAGTTGCTAGTGCTGCCCCAACAAAAATGGCGGCAATTTCGCGTGGTAAACGAAGTTCACGAATAATTAATAGTCGATCACTTTTTACATTAGAGGTTAAGGCGAACCACACGTCTTTTATCGTCGTGTCTGCTGCTCCAAGTACCATGGAAATTATAAACATCCCTACGCATGCCAAAGTGGCAGCAATGAACTTATATACAAATGGGATAGTATGGCCCTTGTCTGACGACATGTTGATCCCTCTTTTCATATGGATATATACAAAATAAATCACGAGGAATCCTAACTAATGTAGAATTCCTCGTCAGTCTAGTGATTAGTTACCTAAAAAGTTTTGAATAAAGAATTCAAGCTGATAATCTAAAGTGATTGGGTCATTGAAGTAGAACTCTTTTGCATTTGCCTCAAATACTCGATTATTTTTTACTGCTGGTATGTTTTTGTACGTATCCGTTTCTTGGAATGAATGATCGGAATCTGGGTTTTTACTAAAGATGATATAGTCACCAGCAAATTCAGGAAGAACTTCTAGGGATAAGGCATAGTAACCAGGCTCTAAAGCCATTTCTTTTACTTTTTCAGGCATGTTTAATTTCATTTCTTGATATAAGATTTCGGTACCACGACCCCAGTTATCTCCGAAAACATAGAGTTGTTTATCGAAGTTTTCAATAACGGAAACCGTTGCATCTTCTCCAATCTTTGCCCGTATCTCTTCTCCCGCTTTTTGGGCCCGTTTTTTGAAATCCTCAATCCAAGCTCGAGCTTCTTCTTCTTTGTTTAATAGTTTTCCAATTTCTAAGAATTGTGTTAAATAATCTAATTTCCCGTACGTATATGTAACAGTAGGTGCTATTTGACTTAATTTATCCACATTTTTGATATTGGATAAACCAATGATTAAGTCTGGATTTAATTCAATAATTTTTTCGATATTTTCATCCGATACTTCTTCCACATCTTTTAACTTTTCTTGAAAACGTGGGTTCATTTTCGACCATGAATCGACACCAACAAGATTAACATCTAAAGCCATCACGTGCCCAGCAAAAGATGACAAAACCACTACTCGTTCCGGGTGAGCTGGTACTTCAATAGGTCCATTTTCAGATTGGTAGATAATCGTTTCTTTTTTCTCCTCTTTTGCTGAAGATTGACTTTCTTTTGTCGTTGACTCATTGCTACAAGCACTAATGACTAGCACCAATAAGAGTAGGAATGGCATCATAAGTTTCTTCATGTTTATTCTCTCCTTTTAATAGATTGTAGGTAATACATATTGGTTTATTTGTATACGGATCGCGACCGATGACCGCATTAATGTGGAATACTTGTTTTAATACCTCTTGGTTTATTACTTCTTCACAAGTTCCCGCTTTTACAATTTGGCCATCTTTCATGGCAATTAAAAAATCAGCAAAGCGAGCGGCATGGTTTAAATCATGTAGAACCATGATAATCGTTCGTCCTTGCTCTTTATTTAATTGTTGAAGAAGCTCCAACACTTCCAGTTGATGGGCCATATCTAAATAGGTGGTCGGTTCATCGAGAAATATATATTCTGTTTCTTGGGCAAGAGCCATAGCAATCCAAACGCGTTGACGCTGACCACCGGAAAGCGAATCGACAGGACGATATTTAAAGTCCACCGTTCCTGTGACATCCAGTGCCCAGTCGATCACTTCATAATCTTTTTTTGTTAAACGGCCAAATCCTTTTTGGTAAGGGAAACGGCCATAAGATACTAATTCTCCGACAGTTAAGCCACTTGGGCTTTCTGGTGTTTGGGGAAGAATCGCCATTTTTCGGGCGAGTATTTTCGTGTTTTCTGTCGATATTTGTTTACCATCTAAGACGACGGTACCTGATTGGTGGGGAATGATACGGGTAAGTGCTTTGAGTAATGTTGACTTCCCACACCCGTTAGAGCCAATAATGGTGGTGATTTTTTTATCGGGAATTTGTATACTCAAATTTTTTACGATTAACCGTTCATCATAACTAACACTCAGGTCATTTGTGTATAGGCGTACCATCTTATCACCTCCATCTAAGCAAGTATAACACGATAATGAGAATCAATTTCAAATAAACTATAATTCTACTTTCTCGCCTTGTCAATAGCTGTTTTAGTTGTAAATGTGAAGAAAAAGGAGTATATTAATTGATAATGATAATCAATTACAACCTTGAGGTGATTGGAAATGGAAAAGGAAGAATTATATGATGTGACGATTATCGGCGGGGGACCAGCTGGTCTTTACGCGACTTTTTATAGCGGACTTCGAGAAATGAAAACGAAGTTAATTGAATATCAACCATTACTTGGTGGTAAAATCCATGCCTATCCAGAAAAGATGATTTGGGATGTAGGAGGGCATGCACCAATTACAGGAGAAAAATTAATTGAACAGTTAGTCAAACAAGGTTTAACTTTTCATCCGACCGTCGTATTGAATGAAAAAATTGAGTCCATCAAACGAAAAGATGACGGGATATTTGTTTTACGAGCTGCCTCTGGACAACAACATGTTTCGAAAACAGTGATTGTGGCGATTGGTAGTGGGATACTTAAACCTAAAAAGCTAGAAATCGAAGGTGCTGAGAGATTTGAAGTATCTAATTTGCATTACACCGTCAAATCTTTAAAAAGGTTTAAAGACAAGGTTGTGATCATCTCGGGAGGAGGAAATTCAGCCATCGATTGGGCCAATGAATTAGAGCCAATCGCCAAAAAAGTATATGTTACCTATCGGAAAGAGGTCTTAAAAGGTCATGAATCACAAGTTTCCCAATTATTAAACAGCTCAGTTACTTGCTTCTTTCATACGTCAATTACCAAACTAATAGCAAGTAAGAATCGTGAAGTAATCGAACGTGTGGAATTGACCAATAGTGAAACTGGAGAAGTAATCTATTTACCGATTGATGAAGTGATTATTAATCATGGGTATGAACGTGATGCTACCCTACTTGAGAATAGTGAGTTAAATATTAAGTTAGCTGATAATTACTTTATTGCAGGCAATGCACATGGCGAATCTTCCGTTCCTGGCCTTTACGCAGTTGGAGACATTTTGAAATACGATGGGAAATTACATTTAATCGCAGGTGCTTTTCAGGATGCGGCTAATGCTGTAAACAAAGCGAAACAATATATTCAGCCTGATGCTGACAAGGTTGCTATGGTTTCTTCGCATAATGAGGTTTTTAAGACAAGAAATAAGGAGTTAGTAAGAGAGATGATGAAGTAACATAACTTTTCAATACTAGTAGATAATTATTATAATATTGTTTTAAGTACAGGAGAAAGGAGGAAAGATTACTACAATATAAATTTGACTATTACGATTTATTCATGTGCTTAATTATTTCCAATAGTTTATTTACATTTGTAACAAAGAAAGGAGGGTCTGAATGATTGATGCTTATTTTCAAGGAGTAACCACTCTTTTGAAAACAATTCAAACCTATGAAAAAGACGCCATCCAAAAAGCAGGTGAGAAGATTGCTGAATCAATTAGTAATCAAGGGATTGTGCATCTCTTTGGATGTGGTCATTCACATCTTGTAGCTGCAGATGCCTATTATCGAGCGGGAGGATTAGTACCCATACAACCTATTTTTATTGAAGAGTTAATGTTACATCAGGATGCAATCCAATCATCCCATATTGAAAAAAAGAATGGATATGCAGAAAAATTCATGAGAAAAGTAGATGTTCGCCCGGAAGACGTCGTGATTGTTATTTCTACTTCAGGCCGGAATCCTGTACCGATAGATGTAGCACAAATCGCACTTGAAAAAGGTGCTTACGTCATTGCTGTAACTTCTTTACAATACAGAAATCAATTTTCTTCAAAACATGAACATGGATTCTACTTAAGTGATGTAGCGAATATAGTAATTAATAACCATGTTCCGATTGGTGATACACTCCTTTCCCATCCAATGAGCGAGGTTCCATTTGGTCCTGTGTCCACGATTATTAGTATGACAATTGTCCATGGAATGATAGTAACAGCGATTGAACAGTTAATCAAAGACGGAACCATCCCTCCTGTTTTTTTAAGTGGCAATATTGAGCATACTACCGAATATAACGAACGCTTAATCAGTTCCTATCAATCCCGTATTAAGTTTTCAAAAAGGTAGTTGTCGATAAAAAAGGAGTAGACGTTTGGTTGTATAGTGGTCTAGACAACTAGAATTCATAATGTTATAATTTGTAAAAAAAATAGAATCTCTAGGAGTTTGAATAATGCGAACGATACTTATTAATGGAAGCGTTTACGCAGAACAACAAACGTATTCGCCTGGATATGTGGTAATAGATGGAATAACAATTCTTGAAGTTGGTCCAATGTCTACATGTCCAACATTTCCAAATGCGAATGTCATTGAGCTTTTACCAACAGATCGTGTTGTTCCTGGTTTTATAGATCTTCATATCCATGGTGTAGCAGGTGCAGATACAATGGATGGAACTACTGAAGCACTTCGTACAATGGCGACCATATTACCTCAAGAAGGAACGACTTCTTTTTTAGCAACGACAATGACGGCCCCGAAATCTTTAATTGAACACGCTGTTCGAAACGTAGCACTATACATGGAAACGAGCAATCAACCAGGGGAAGCGGAAATATTAGGAATTCATTTGGAAGGTCCGTTTATATCACCGAAACGGGCCGGAGCACAAAATCAGGAATATATCATCGATCCAGATATTTCATTGTTCCATAAATGGCAGCAAGACGCTAATGGCTTTATTCGTTTAGTGACGTTAGCACCCGAATTACCTGGAGGAATTGAACTTGTAAAGTACTTAAAAAAACATGGTGTCGTTGCCTCCATTGGCCATTCGGATGCGATTTATGATGAAGTGGTTCACGCCATTCAGGCTGGGATTTCGCATGGGACTCACCTTTTTAATGGCATGAGAGGTTTGCACCACCGTGAACCAGGGGTTGCTGGAGCCGTATTGATGCATGATGAAATCAAAACAGAAATTATTGTCGATGGTATTCACGTTAGTCCACCAATGGTACGGTTTGCCTATCGAAATAAAGGGAAAGAAGGATTGATGCTCATTACGGATGCGATGCGTGCAAAGTGCATGAAACCTGGTATATACGAATTAGGTGGACAAGAAGTAACTGTGAAAGAAAAACAAGCAACCTTAGCTGATGGTACGTTGGCAGGAAGTATTTTGAAAATGAAAGATGCAATTCAAAATATACAAACATATACACAATGTTCGTTACGTGACGTCATTCAGATGTCCTCATGGAATCCAGCTTCTCAATTAAATATTTTGAATCGGAAAGGAAGCTTGAAGAAAGGGAAGGATGCAGACATTGTTGTATTGGATTGTGAAGGAGAAGTCGCGATGACTTTCTGTCGGGGTAAATTAGCATACACAAGAAGGGAGGGTTTAGATGAAACTAATTAAAGTGAAAGATTATAAAGAAATGAGTGTAAAAGCTGCAGTACTTATCTTGAAACAGATTCATGAAAAACCAAATGCGGTATTAGGGTTGGCTACAGGTAGTACCATGCTTGGAACGTATAAGGAACTTGTTTCCGATTTCCGGAAACAGCGGACTTCTTATAAACAAGTAAAAACGTTCAATTTGGATGAATATGTCGGTCTACCACCTAGTAATCGTAATAGTTATCACTTTTACATGAAATATCATTTGTTTCGCCATCTAGATATATCAATAGCTGCTACATATATACCCAATGGAATGGCGGCAGACTTAGAACAAGAATGTTTCCAGTATGAACAGTGTATCCAAACAGTAGGGGGCATTGATCTTCAATTACTAGGTATAGGAATCAATGGGCATATCGGATTTAACGAACCAGGTACCCCCTTTCTATCAAGGACGCATGTCGTACAACTGGATGAATGTACTCGAAAAGCTAATGCTCGCTTTTTTTCAAGTATTGAGGATGTTCCTACGAAAGCAATTACGATGGGAATTACGACGATTATGGAAAGTCGTCGAATCATTCTATTAGTTTCTGGTGTAAAAAAGGCAACGATTCTGTCACAACTTTTAGAAAGTGACATAGATGAAATGCTTCCAGCATCAGTGCTAAAAAATCATCCTGATGTCACTATTTTGGCGGATGAAGCAGCTTGCTCAAAGTTATCTCAATCTTCAAGAAAGGTGTATGTTATATGATCAACAAAAATTCACCACTTCCAATCTACTATCAATTGGAGCAAATGATTAAGGAATGGATTGAAAAGAAAAAAATACAGCCAGGGGAGTCGATTCCGTCTGAAAGAGAGTTGGCAGAGCAATTTGATATAAGTCGCATGACTGTTCGACAGGCAATAAATAATTTGGTGAACGATGGTTATTTAGTTCGAAAACGCGGAAAAGGAACATTTGTTGCTGAACAAAAAATTGAACAGGTGTTAAAAGGATTAACAAGCTTTTCAGAAGATATGCGTGTAAGAGGGATGGAGCCAGGTACTAAACTATTAAGATTTAGTGTCATTAAGGCTTCTTCATCGCTGGCTCAACAATTAAACATACCTGAATTGGATGAAGTGTATGAAATTCAACGAATCCGTTTAGCTGATCACATCCCGATGGCGTTGGAGACGTGCTATCTTCCTTGTTCACGGGTTCCACAATTAACGAAAGAAGTGGTTAAAGGTTCGCTATACGAATGGATTGAACAAAAGGCTGGGTTAATAATCCATACAGGTGTTCAAGAATTAGAAGCTTCGGTTGCTAGAAAGGTAGAAGCGGATTTACTAGAGATTAAGGAAGGTGCACCAGTTTTGTTTATTCAACGTAAAAGTTTATTAGAAAACGGTAAACCTCTCGAAATTGTCAAATCGGTGTATCGGGGAGACCGTTATAAGTTCATTGTTGAGATGAATCGATTGTAAAAGCATGTTTACTTGCTTTTTACAATAAAAACAAAAAAAGGAGGAAAAATGATATGTTAAGTTTTTTACAGCGAATTGGGAAGGCGCTCATGCTTCCTATTGCCGTGCTACCTGCAGCTGCTTTGCTACTTCGTCTCGGGCAACCGGATTTATTGGATATTTCCTTTATAGCAGCAGCTGGAGGGGCCATTTTCGAAAACTTGGCTTTAATTTTTGCTATTGGTGTAGCGGTAGGACTTTCTAAAGATGGAAATGGTTCTGCTGCTTTAGCAGGGGCTATTGGGTACTTTGTTTTAACAAAAGGAACGGCTGCTATTAATGAAGACATTAATATGGCGGTCCTTGGTGGAATTATTTCAGGTATTATCGCAGGTTTATTGTACAATCGCTACAACGATATAAAATTACCAGAATGGTTAGGGTTTTTTGGTGGAAAGCGATTTGTACCAATTGTTACCTCATTCGTCATGCTTCTTTTAGCTGGACTTTTCGGGTTCATTTGGCCACTAATACAAGAAGGTATCAACACTATTGGTGAGTGGATTGTTGGCGCAGGAGCCGTAGGTGTTGGGGTATTTGGTTTTCTTAACCGTTTATTAATTCCAATTGGATTGCACCATGTGTTAAATAGTTTAGTATGGTTTGTTTTTGGTGAATACGATGGAGTTACCGGAGACTTGAACCGGTTTTTTGCCGGTGATCCGGAAGCAGGTATTTTTATGGCAGGATTCTTCCCAGTTATGATGTTTGGGCTACCTGCTGCTGCCTTTGCTATGATTGCCGCAGCGAAAAAAGAGCGGAGAAAAGCTGTTGCTGGAGCTCTCATTGGGGTGGCATTTACTTCGTTTTTAACTGGAATTACAGAACCGGTTGAGTTCTTGTTTATGTTTTTATCCCCGCTTCTCTACTTCGTTCATGCAATATTAACTGGGCTATCATTGTCAATTGCTACGTTGTTAGATATTCATCACGGTTTTGGTTTTTCAGCAGGAGCTATCGATTTCTTCTTAAACTTAAGCGCTGCACAAAAACCTTGGTTGTTATTTGTACAAGGGATTGCATACGGATTAGTGTATTTTATCCTTTTCTACTTCTTAATTATTAAACTCAATTTACAAACACCAGGACGAGAAGAAACAGTAGAAGGAATAAAAGAAACTGGAAAATCTCAATATAACGAACTAGCAATCTCCTATATGTCGGCATTAGGTGGGAAGGACAACATCGTTCAAATTGATCATTGTATTACTCGTTTACGTTTGAAGGTAAAGGATATGTCACAAGTTGATGAAAGCGCTCTCAAACATTTAGGAGCAAAAGGTGTGATCAAATTAAACAGTACCGATCTCCAAGTGGTAGTGGGAACAGACGTTGAGTTTATTGCTGATCGAATGAAAGCATTATAATACGACATAACCTTGTCCTGTAGATTAAAATTTTTAAAAGGTTAGAAGGGGATAAAGATGAAACGTCTACTCGATTGTACTGCTACAGACTTTTTTAAAATGGATGGGAAAGAGCTCAAGCATTCTATTTTAGCTTCGGAAGGTAGAGTCATTGTTTCGGAAGTTATTACTAGTGTATCTCCATTATATCCTTCTGTATCTAATCCGGAGCTAGCTGCTGCATTTGGAGCCGACCTCTTGTTATTAAATGGTTTTGATGTGTATTCCCCTAGTATACAAGGCTTAGGTGAAGAAGGTGACAGTGTTGTGGGAAGGCTTAAACACTTAATCGGTCGTCCCATAGGTGTGAACTTGGAGCCTGTCGATCCAACCGTTTCTTCGGTAGAAACTTTGACCACGCTTCCAGAAGGTAGAATAGCTACAGATCGTTCCTTAAATCAAGTAAAACGATTGGGTTTTGACTTTGTTTGTTTAACAGGAAACCCGAAGACTGGGGTATCGAATGAAGCAATTATTCAAGCCATTTCACAAGCAAGAAATATTCTTGGAGAAAATGGGTTAATTATTGCTGGAAAAATGCATGGAGCTGGAGTAGTTAATGAGACTGGAAGCGAAATTGTTTCTACCAAAATCATTGACAGTTTTATAGCAGCAGGGGCTGATGTTATTATTCTACCAGCTCCAGGAACAGTGCCGGGAATAACGGTGGAAAAGGTTCAACATTGGGTCAATTTTGCTCATCAGAAAAAGAGTTTAGTAATGCTTACCATTGGAACGAGTCAAGAAGGAGCAGATGAACAAACGATAAGACAAATCGCATTAATGGGAAAAATGACAGGAGCTGATATTTTTCATATTGGGGACGCAGGTTTTCACGGAATCGCTGTACCGGAAAATATTATGACTTATTCGATTGCCATTCGTGGAAAACGACATACCTTTATTCGTATGGCTTCCTCTCCCCTACGATGATTGGTCATTGTAAGATCTGACACATGGTAGTATAGCTTTTTATTCGTTAATTAAGCATAATTAAACATGTTTATTAATCATAAATCATAAATAATTATCAGAAAAATAAAAAAAGATTGACATTCCATGTTCCAGTATTATACAATGCTCAACAAGAACATTTTCATATGAGTTTGGAACACAACTCTTATCAAGAGAGGCGGAGGGACTAGGCCCAATGAAGCCCGGCAACCTTCAAGTCAAAAAACGGCTTGAAAAGGTGCCAATTCCTACAGATCCTTGAGATCTGAAAGATAAGAGGAGGAGCGTGTGACACGTAACCCTCTTCTTAGGAAGGGGGTTTTTTTCATCCTATCCTCTTCTTATGATCCTCACTAGAGTCTTCAACATGTTCAACCTTGTTTCCCTTGTCATTGGTCAAAAATTGAAGGAGGAATGTGTATGAGCAATCACAATTATGAATTGGAAACTATTTTGCTTCACGGAGGGCAGGAGCCAGATCCTGTGACTGGAGCACGGGCGGTCCCGGTCTACCATACAACATCGTATGTGTTTCGGGATACGGAACATGCGCAAAACTTATTTGCCTTAAAAGAAGCGGGGAATATTTACACCCGCATTGGGAATCCAACGGTAGATGTATTTGAAAAGCGCATCGCTCAACTGGAAGGAGGAGCCGCAGCCGTTGCGTTATCATCCGGGATGGCGGCCATTACGTTAGCTATTTTAAACGTGGCGCATGCGGGAGATGAAATAGTCGCTGCCAGCAATTTATACGGCGGTACGTATAATTTATTTGCGGTGACCTTACCGAAGTATGGCATTAACGTTAAATTTGTTGACCCAACCGATCCCGATCATTTCCGGCAAGCAATTACGGAAAAAACGAAAGCAATTTTTGCCGAAACAATTGGAAATCCAAGCTTACATGTGCTTGATATTGAAACGGTCGCGAAAATAGCTCATGATCATCACCTTCCACTTATTATCGATAACACGTTTGCCACTCCATATGTCTGCCGCCCAATAGAATGGGGAGCCGATATCGTCATCCACTCCGCAACGAAATGGATTGGTGGCCATGGTCGAGCCATCGGTGGAGTGGTCGTTGATAGCGGAAAGTTTGATTGGAATCATGAAAAATTCCCGGGCTTTACCGAACCGGACCGGAGCTATCATGGGCTTCGCTATGCAGTAGACGTGAAGGATGCACCGTTTGCGGTCAAGTTACGCGTGCAACTGCTTCGTGACTTTGGTTCATGTTTAAGTCCTGAAAATGCGTTCATCTTTTTGCAAGGGCTTGAAACGTTGCACCTTCGTATACCAAAGCATAATGAAAACGCCCAAAAAATTGTGGAATTTTTACAAGATCACCCTTCGGTCGAATGGGTCACGTATCCAGGGCTTCCAAACCATCCGTCACATGCATTAGCGAAAAAATATTTAGCGAACGGATTTGGTTCCATCGTCGTTTTCGGTATTCAAGGCGGTAGAGAAGCCGGTCAAAAAGTGATTGACCACGTTCAACTTTGGTCCCATGTTGCCAATGTCGGTGATGCAAAATCGCTCATTATTCATCCTGCGTCTACAACCCATCAGCAATTAAGTGCCGAAGAATTAAAACAAACCGGTGTGACGGAAGAATTGATTCGTCTATCTGTTGGCTTAGAATCACCAAACGATTTAATTCATGATTTACAGCAAGCGATTGAAAAAGCAACGAAATTAACGGCCACCGAAGCATAAGCAGAATGCGAGGGAACTTATCTGTGAGTAAAACAACTCCACAAACATCTAGGGAAGTCGGAAAGGTGTCAATCGGTAATTTACGGTTAGAGTCCGGTTATGTTCTTCCTGACGTTGCCTTAGCGTATGAGCGATGCGGGAATAGGAGCGGCCCTTCCATTGTCGTTTGTCATGCGTTAACGGGGAACCAGTTTGCCGTCGGAACGGAAGATGAACCAGGGTGGTGGAGCGGACTGATTGGAAGCGGAAAAGCGGTCGATACTGATGTTTATCAAGTCATTACGTTTAATGTGCTTGGTGGCTGCCAAGGGTCGACCGGACCGACAAGTCTATCACCTGACGGGTCTGTGTATCGTATGAAATTTCCACGCATTACGGTTCGTGACATGGTTCATGCTCAAAAAATGGGGCTCGACCAATTAGGAATTCACCATGTTCAAGCGGTGATTGGCGGTTCGTTAGGCGGTATGCAAGTGTTTGAATGGGGAGTGATGTATCCGACTTTTATGGACCAACTCTTTATTTTAGCAGCGACTCCATATTTAAGTGACTACGGAATTGCGTTTAATCGGATTGGCATCGCCGCCATCGAAAACGATCCACATTGGAAAAACGGAAATTATCTCCATTCGTCCGAAGTGAAAGGGTTTCACATTGCAAGGATGGCAGGTCTAGTGACGTATCGAAGCGATGACCTTTTTAATGGACGATTTGAACGCCAAATGAACCAATCGACCGATTTTCCGTATTATGAAGTCGAATCGTATCTCCTATACCAAGGGGAGAAGCTTGCCAACCGGTTTGACGTAAATAGCTACCTCTATTTATTACATGCAATGAATAGCCATGATATTGGTCGAGGTCGTGGCGGGTGGAAAAAAGTCGCCTCAACCTATGAAGCAGAAGTAATTGGTGTTGCGTTTCAGCACGATCTCATTTACTCAGCTGATGTGTTAAAACGTTTTACGGAAATCGTTCCGAACGGTACATTTTATTATGTCGAAACACCATTCGGTCATGACGGCTTTTTAACCGAATTTAATCGATGGGATGACATCATCCGCACCCATCTGAAACCGAAAAAACAGGCCCAAGCACGTTAATGACGACACCATTTGCCCATCGTTTCATATCTCGTCCCTTTTTATCATATAAATGAAGTAACAAAGACATCGCACGCTTTGTGTGATGTCTTTTTCACTCAAATTGGACAAACGGATGGATTAATATAAGGAGGATGAGGATGAAACGACGTTGGTTTGCGATATGGATCGTTTGTGCACTTCTTTTTGGAGCGAGTAGTACATATGTTGTGATGAATGTGAAAGAAAATAAGCAACATGCAGAGCAAGTTCCATCTACAGAAAATTCAGCGGAGCTCCCACCGAACTTAAAAAAAGTTGGGCAAGCATTTGAACTTATTCGTGATCAATATGTAGAAGAAGTCGAAGAAAAGCAGTTAATTGAAGGGGCTATCCAAGGAATGCTTGCGACGTTAAATGACCCGTATTCGGTGTATATGGATGCCGATACAGCGAACCGGTTCACGGAATCGCTTGAGTCGTCGTTTGAAGGAATTGGCGCTGAGGTAGGGATGCAGGACGGAAAAATGATCATTGTTTCGCCATTTAAAAATTCACCGGCAGAAAAAGCAGGATTGAAGCCGAAAGACCAAATTTTAAAAGTGAACGGAGAAAGCGTCGAAGGGTTGGACTTGTACGAAGTGACGTTAAAAATTCGAGGTAAAAAGGGAACGAAAGTAACGTTAGAAATTGCGCGTGAAGGAGTAGCCGAGCCCGTCAAAATTGAAGTGGTTCGGGACGAAATTCCGATTGAAACGGTTAACGCTTCGATGAAAGAAGATGGAGGCATTCCGATTGGTTATATTGAAGTGACATCCTTCTCAGAACATACGGCAGCTGATTTTAAAAAACAATTAAAAGATCTGGAGTCACAACAGATGAAAGGACTCATTATCGATGTTCGGGGAAACCCTGGGGGGCTCTTGTCGAGTGTGGAGGACATGTTAAAAGAACTCATCACCGATCATAAACCGTTTGTTCAAATCGAACAACGAAACGGTGAAACGATCCAATATTATACCACGTTAAAGGAACGAAAGCCGTATCCTATAGTTGTCCTGATTGACCAAGGGAGCGCATCGGCTTCAGAAATTTTAGCAGGGGCGCTTCATGAAGCGGAAGGGTATCCGTTAATCGGTGAGCGAACGTTTGGAAAAGGAACGGTGCAGCAGGCGATACCGTTTAGTGACGGAAGCAATATTAAGTTAACGATGTTCAAATGGTTGACACCTGATGGAAATTGGATTCATAAAAAAGGCATCGAACCAACGATTGAAGTACGACAACCGACGTTCTTTTACACGCATCCGCTCAACATAGAAACAGCACTTGTAAAAGATATGAATAGTGAACAAGTAAAAATTGCACAAATCATGCTGTACGGTCTAGGGTATGGTCCTGGACGTTTAGACGGATTTTTCAGCGAACAAACTGAAAAAGCGGTCGTTGCGTTTCAGCGGCAGGAGAGGCTCCCATTAACCGGAAAAATCGATTCTGCCACAGCCCAAAAGCTCGAAGAAAAAGTAATGGAAGCCATCCAAGATGAGAAAAATGATTGGCAGCTTCAAGCCGCGTTAAAAGTGATTCGGAATCAGTTGGAAAAAGAATAAATGATATAAAACGAATTTATACGATAGTTAGTTCACTTAAAGAGCTAACTATCTTTTTTTAAAGGAGTCTATATACTTATTTTTCCATGCTTCATAATTATATTGAAACTTTATGGAAAACGCCCTATACTTTTCACGAAGATTGTAAAAGGAAGGTTGGAGAAATTTAACGTGACTGTACAGCAAGAAGTGAAAGGGCTTGTTCATCGAAAAGAAGAGTTATATTTTGTGCTTTGCTTGATTGTTAGTATCCTTGTTTATTTAACAGTCTTTATTTCTATTATTGGGATTTTTATCGTGATTGGACTTTTCGTCTTAGGTTTGTTTTTACATGGATTGATGATCGGACACATTCGTGGCAACGGGATACGGCTTAGCCAAACGCAATTTGCAGAAGTGTACAAAAGAGCAGAACAAATAAGTAAAGAAATGGGACTTGCGAAGTGTCCAGATATTTTTGTGTTAGAATCAGGCGGCATCTTAAATGCGTTTGCTACGCGCTTTTTCGGAAAAAATATGATTGTTCTCTATTCTGATATTGTTGATTTGATTAAAGAGGAGCGATATAATGAGCTTTCTTTTGTCATTGCTCATGAACTTGCTCATATTAAACGGAATCATATTATCAAGCAAATTTTTATTCTACCAGCCAAATGGGTCCCGTTTTTATCCGAGGCGTATTCACGTGCATGTGAATATACGTGCGATCGTTATGCTGCGTACTTTACGAAAAATTATCAAGCGTCCATTAATAGTTTAACGGTGCTAGCGATTGGAAAAACATTGTACGATCGTGTGAATCATCAAGAATATGTAAAACAACTCGAAGCCGAAAAAGGATTTTTTGTATGGTTAGCCGAAAAGCTATCCACTCATCCAACGTTGCCAAAACGAATTCATGCCGTTGCCGATTTCTTTCATAATGAAGAGGCCAAAGACGTAAGAGTAAAAAGCAATAATCATTACTTCTTATTCATCCTTGGTTTTTATTTTGTGATCTTTCTCTTATTTGTTGGTGCCGTTTTTTTCATTCAATCAGCTGCAACGAATTTACAAGAAATATTCGGGTATAGTGAGGATCTTGGTGTGACTGAATTAATGGATGCTGCTTCTGTTGGAGATGTAGAAAAGGTAGCTGAACTGATACAATCAGAAGAAGATTTGCTGGTGGCGGATAATGAAGGCTGGACAGCTCTTTTCTGGGGAGTGTCGAGCGGTGACGTAGAAACCGTTCAGTTGTTACTTTCAAAAGGAGCTGAACCCAATATTCAAGATGTGTACGGTTGGACACCGCTCATGTACGCGACCAATAATGAGGATGCTGATATGGTAAAACTTCTTTTAGAAGCAGGAGCCGATCCTGCTATACAAGATAATGAAGGCTTCTCGGCAATCGATTATGCCAGGGATTTAGGGAATAAAGAAATTGTACGTTTATTACAGAAATAAATATGAAGGAGATGACTCGATTTGTTTTAGGTCATCTCCTTTTTCTATGTTTTTCGGTTAATATGTATACACTTCTCTGCAGGCGGACACTTTCAGCGGGCAAGCTGCAAGCCGCTTCCCTCGCTACGCTCAAGTAAGGGTCTTGCGGCTTCTTGTTCCTGCTGGAGTCGCCGCCTTTCGCTTCATGTAAATAACTTGCTAAAAATCAACAATGACATATAACAAAGCCTTATCGTTTAACAGAGTCTTCGGAAAAAATTAAATTACGCAATTAATAATAGAAATCTTTTATCTACTCATAGGTTTTCCTACATAGATTTGGTAAAATAAAAGATACAAAATATGTACGGAATTTGAAATGAGGATGGTGCGTGATATGGGTGTATGGCTGGCGGAACTACTGAAAGGAATCGGGACGTTTTTTCTTCATCCCCTTTTCTATTATGCAACGATTCTTGTAATTCTCAACGGTTATCGCCGGGTACAACGGGAGCGAAAAGATTTTCATATTCGGGTATATTCATTACAAAAAGATTTACTGGAAACGATTGGACAAGCTATATTTATTAGTAGCTTGTTATCGATTGTGACCGTGGTGCTAGGATGGACGGTGACGATAGAGACGCTTGTTCTTATTGGTACGGTAACCATTGTCCTTTCGCTTTTCGGTAGCTATCGTTGGCTGTCAGCGGCTTTTACAAACGGGCTCTCCTTTTTTGCACTATGGTTTATGATTCAATACGATTGGTCGCTTCCGATTGTGGAACAAACAACGGGTATCGATGCTAAGCAATTGTTGGTTTCCTTAGCCTTTTTGCTCGGCTTACTTCTTGTAGCAGAAGGAATTTTAATCGGAAGAAAAGGAGCGCTTTATTCATCGCCAACACTCATTCGAAGTCGAAGAGGATTACAGGTAGGGGCCCACTATGTCAAAAAAGCTTGGGTACTCCCCATTCTTCTCTTGTTGCCATCGGGTGAATTAACTAGTCCTTTTGAATGGTGGCCAGTGATTCAAATCGGAGCAGAAACATACTCCTTCGTTCTCGTCCCGTTTTTTATCGGGTTTGAACATCGGCTGCATAGTACCTTACCGCAAATCGTCCTTTCTACTTTAGGAAAACGGATTATCGTGGTAGCTAGTCTTGTGTTCCTTTTGGCCATTGTTGCCATTTGGTATCCATTCATGGCGATTGTGGCGGTGGCCGTTGGAATGCTTGGGCGGGAAGTGTTAGCCTACCTAGTTCGTGTGAAAGAACAACAGTCTCCTTCGTTTTTTGTTCCGCAAACGAACGGGGTCAAAATACTTGGAGTTATTCCTAATACTCCAGCAAGTAAAATGGGGCTATCAATTGGAGAAGTCGTGCGCAAGGTCAACGGAATAGACGTTCATAATGAGCGGTCCTTTTACGAAGCCTTGCAAAAAAATCGGGCCTACTGCAAACTGGAAGTATACGATACAAATCAACAAGTCCGTTTTGTTCAAGGTGCCCTTTATGAAGGGGACCACCATGAGTTAGGATTACTATTTGTTCCTGAAGAAAAGAAATGGGAAGAAGATGTCGGATAAAGAGAAATGAGGAGGAACAATGACTAAGTTATTGTTAGCGCTCTTTTTACCAGGATTACTTGTCGTTCTTTTTACGCGAGTAACTTACAATTATATCGTAGGATTAGTGTTAACCGTCGCCTTAATTGCCGCTTCGGTATCGAAAGGATATACAGATAGCTGGTTATTAATCATTATCGATGCCGCTTCGCTCACGGTCGGCTTTTGGTATTCGCGCCAAATGGTTGCCAAATTTAAAGGTCAAGCCTAATGATAAGTTCTCCTAGTTTGGGGAACTTTTTTATTGGTTGACAATATACTATATAGGGTATATACTAAATACCGTGAAGGGTATAAAACAAAGGGGAATTGGAATTGAAAGTTGCGATTATTGCCGCAAATGGTGGTTATTTAATGGAAATAATGTGTTGAATATCGCCACAGCAGCAGCTGCAACGGATGGTGAAGTGAAAGTATTTTGTACATTCGAAGGATTAAATTTAATTCATAAAGAAGTGCACAAACAATTAGTTTCTTACTCTTTGCGAAAAATGCTGACATGACCCTAACTTTAAAAAAATAGGAGGGATATTGCATGAAAAATGTAACTGTTTACACAACAAATACATGTCCGTATTGTGTGATGTTAAAAAACTTTTTAACCGACCAAGGTATTCCTTTTACAGAAGTAAACGTACAACAAAATCCAGTAGAAGCAAGAAAACTTGTGGAAACAACAGGACAAATGGGGGTTCCACAAACAAACATTGACGGAAAATGGGTGCTTGGTTTCGATCCGCAAACGATTATGGCGATTTGGAACTCCTAGTGCTCCTGAGTAATGAAAGGGAACATATGGAGTATACAAAAGAAAATGGAAAGTCGACTGAATAAAAATTTTTATAATCAAAAATACCCACATAGGTAATTGAGGTGCCAATTGACATGGAGTGGATACCATACGTAGTTTGGGCTCTTGTAATTGTGTGGCTAAGTCGGCAGTTACTCCCTGTTCGTGGTATCAAGCACATTGATGCAACGGAGTTAAAACGAATTCGTTCGGACCGGAACAAACAATGGATCGATGTCCGTACGAAAGGGGAGTATGCAGCCTATCACCTGTCACCTTTTCAAAACATCCCCTTACACGAATTAAAGAAGAGAAGCTCTGAGCTAGATAAAGAAAAAGAAGTCGTCTTAATATGTCAATCAGGAATGCGCAGTCAAAAAGCAGCGCGAATATTAAAAAAACAAGGATTTCAACGAATTACAAACGTTAAAGGCGGACTAAATGCCTGTAAATAAGAAAGGAGGGACAAGCAATGATGAAAGCAGATTTCAAAATAGATGCAAAAGGATTAGCCTGTCCGATGCCGGTTGTTCGAGCGAAAAGGGCGATGGACGAATTACAAAGTGGTCAAGTGTTAGAAATACATGCAACTGACAAAGGGTCCTTGACGGACTTAACCGCGTGGGCGGAATCGTTAGGTCATAAAGTATTGGAGAAAAAAGAAGAAAACGGTGTGTTCCAATTTTGGATTAAAAAAGCGTAAGAACGGAAGAGGGGTGATGAAGAGGGCATTCCCCCTTCTTTTTATTGGTTCAAGGAGGGAGAAACCGTGGAACAAGACATTTTTTATTGGGTGACCATTTTTCTTATTGGCTTTATCGGTTCGTTTATTTCAGGAATGGTTGGGATTGGTGGCTCCATCATCAAATATCCGCTTTTACTTTATGTTCCCCCTATACTTGGGTTTGCTGCCTTTACGGCCCACGAAGTATCGGGAATTAGTGCTATTCAAGTGTTTTTTGCAACCATTAGTGGGGTATGGGCGTATCGAAATAGCGGGTATTTGAACCGAGATTTAATTCTCTATATGGGCGGAAGTATTCTGCTCGGTAGTTTTATTGGCGGATACGGCTCGACGGTGATGTCGGAAGCGGTGATTCATGTCGTATACGGCCTATTAGCCGCGCTAGCCGCTGTGATGATGTTTGTTCCGAAAAAAGGAGTAGATGATACTCCGTTAGACCAAGTAAGCTTTCATCGGTGGTTAGCAGCAGGATTAGCCCTCCTTGTCGGAATCGGTGCCGGGATTGTTGGAGCAGCGGGCGCGTTTTTACTTGTTCCGATCATGTTAGTCGTATTGAAAATTCCAACCCGTATGACGATCGCCAGTTCGTTAGCCATTACGTTTATCTCGTCGATTGGTTCGACCGTCGGAAAAGTCATGACAGGTCAAGTGTTGTTCGTACCCGCCCTTATTATGATTTTGGCGAGTGTCTTTGCGTCTCCACTTGGGGCGAAAATGGGACAAAAAGTGAACACGAAAATTTTACAAGCTATACTTGCCGTTCTGATTTTTGCAACAGCGGTAAAAATGTGGGTTGGTATTGTAGCGTGACAGTTCTTCCTAGTGAAGGGCTGTTTTTTTATTCAAAAGGCTCTGTTAATCGATACTGTTTATTTTATACATTTCGCTGCAGGCGGACGCTTTCCGTGGGCAAGCCGAAAGCCGCTTCCCTCGCTATGCTCAAGTAAGGGTCATGCCTGGCTTGCTGTTTGCGCTAGAGTCGCCGCCGTGTGAGTAATTTGCTAAAAATCAACAATGACATATAACATAGCCATTCAAAAAATACGCTAGGGAGAACAGGCATCGTACTGAAAATTGAAATACCGAAAATTTGTTCGCTTTTTATTGGTTAGGAAGAAGGGATTTGTGGTAGAATGGAAAAAGAGAAAAATTGTCAAACGATTGAATCTTTTCGTTTGGGGGGACAGAATGGTGAAAAAGGAATTTGAGCTCGTTTCTAAATACAAACCACAAGGCGATCAGCCGAAAGCGATTGAACAACTCGTGAAAGGGATTCGGGAAGGGAAAAAGCATCAAACGTTATTAGGTGCAACAGGTACGGGAAAAACGTTCACGATTTCAAATGTGATTAAAGAAGTGAACAAACCGACCCTTATTATCGCCCATAACAAAACCCTTGCCGGCCAGTTGTACAGTGAGTTTAAAGAATTTTTTCCAAACAACGCCGTTGAATATTTCGTCAGTTATTACGACTATTATCAACCAGAAGCGTACGTTCCCCAAACGGACACGTATATTGAAAAAGACGCGAGCATTAATGATGAAATTGATAAATTACGACACTCAGCGACATCGGCTTTATTTGAACGAAATGACGTCATTATTATCGCGAGTGTGTCGTGCATATACGGTTTAGGTTCGCCAGATGAATATCGCGACTTAGTCGTTTCTCTTCGTGTCGGCATGGAGATGGAACGTGATTACCTTCTTCGACGCTTAGTCGATGTGCAATATTCCCGCAACGACATCGATTTTCAACGCGGAACGTTTCGGGTGCGTGGAGATGTCGTCGAAATTTTCCCGGCATCACGGGATGAACATTGTATTCGGGTCGAATTTTTTGGCGATGAGATTGACCGTATTCGGGAAGTGGATGCCCTTACTGGAGAAATTATCGGTGAGCGGGATCATGTGGCGATTTTCCCAGCTTCCCACTTCGTTACACGGGAAGAAAAAATGCGTCTGGCTATCCAAAGCATTGAAAAAGAATTGGAAGAACGATTAGCGGAGCTGCGTGAAGAAGGGAAATTACTTGAAGCGCAACGGCTCGAACAACGAACAAGATACGATTTAGAAATGATGCGCGAAATGGGCTTTTGTTCGGGTATCGAGAACTACTCGCGGCATTTAACGTTGCGACCACCTGGATCAACACCGTATACGCTGCTCGATTATTTTCCGGATGACTTTTTAATTGTCATCGATGAGTCGCACGTAACACTTCCGCAAATACGTGGCATGTACAACGGAGACCAAGCGCGCAAACAAGTGCTCGTGGATCATGGCTTCCGTCTCCCATCAGCACTTGATAACCGGCCATTAAAATTTGAAGAGTTTGAGGACCACATCAATCAAATTATTTACGTGTCTGCAACGCCTGGCCCGTATGAACTGGAGCATTGTCCGGAAGTGGTTGAACAAATTATCCGTCCGACGGGCTTGTTAGATCCAACGATTGACGTTCGTCCGATTGAAGGACAAATTGACGATTTAATCGGTGAAATTAACGAACGCATCGAGCGAAACGAACGGGTGTTAGTAACGACATTAACGAAAAAAATGGCAGAAGATTTGACGGACTATTTAAAAGAAGTTGGCATTAAAGTACGCTACTTGCATTCGGAAATAAAAACGCTCGAACGAATCGAAATAATCCGTGACTTGCGTTTAGGAAAATTTGATGTGCTCGTCGGAATTAACTTATTGCGGGAAGGTCTTGATATTCCAGAAGTGTCATTAGTGGCCATTTTAGATGCAGATAAGGAAGGATTTTTACGTTCTGAACGCTCCCTCATTCAGACGATCGGGCGAGCGGCTCGGAATGCAAACGGACATGTTATTATGTACGCCGATACCATCACCGAATCGATGGAAAAGGCGATTAACGAAACGAAGCGTCGTCGTGAAATTCAGGAAGCGTATAATAAAAAGCATGGCATCGTTCCGAAAACGATTCAAAAAGATGTACGCGATGTCATTCGAGCCACTTATGCGGCCGAAGAGACGACGACGTACGAAGCCGAACCAAAGCAAAAGCGCATGACAAAACAAGAAAAAGAAAAGTTCATCGCGCAATTAGAACAAGAAATGAAAGAAGCAGCCAAAGCGCTCAATTTCGAGCGAGCGGCCGAGTTGCGTGACTTAATATTAGAGTTGAAAGCGGAAGGATGACCATAAAGTGAAAGATCAAATCATCGTAAAAGGTGCAAGAGCTCACAATTTAAAAAATATCGATGTAACGATTCCGAGAGACAAACTAGTCGTGTTAACCGGTCTCTCTGGTTCAGGGAAATCTTCATTAGCGTTTGATACCATTTATGCAGAAGGACAAAGAAGGTACGTCGAATCGCTTTCGGCGTACGCAAGACAATTTTTAGGCCAAATGGATAAACCGGACATCGATGCCATTGAAGGGTTGTCCCCAGCCATTTCTATCGACCAGAAAACGACGAGCCGTAACCCACGTTCGACGGTTGGGACAGTAACGGAAATTTACGATTATTTACGCTTGTTATTCGCACGGGTTGGTCACCCAATTTGTCCGAACCATGGCATTGAAATTACATCCCAAACGATTGAGCAAATGGTGGACCGTATTTTAGAATATCCTGAGCGGACCAAATTACAAGTGCTAGCACCGATTGTGTCAGGAAGAAAAGGGACCCATGCAAAAACGTTAGAGGACATTAAAAAGCAAGGATACGTCCGTGTCCGTGTCGATGGTGAATTGCGGGATATAAGTGAAAATATTGAGCTAGAGAAAAATAAAAAGCACTCAATCGAAGTAGTCGTCGACCGGATTGTGGTCAAAGATGGAATGGCCTCTCGTTTAGCGGATTCATTAGAAACCGCTTTAAAATTAGGCGAAGGAAAAGTCATTATCGATGTGATTGGAGAAGAAGAACTTTTATTTAGCGAACATCATGCGTGTCCGCATTGTGGTTTTTCTATCGGCGAATTAGAGCCCCGGATGTTTTCCTTTAACAGTCCGTATGGGGCTTGTCCGAGCTGTGACGGCTTAGGGGCGAAGTTAGAGGTCGATCTTGATTTAGTCATTCCGAATTGGGATTTGTCGTTACGCGAGCATGCCATTGCTCCGTGGGAACCGTCTAGCTCACAATATTATCCGCAACTACTTGAATCGGTTTGTAACCATTATGGGATCGACATGGATGTGCCAGTCAAACAAATCCCTAAACCATTGCTCGATAAAGTATTGTACGGATCTGGTTCGGAAAAAATTTATTTCCGTTACGAAAATGACTTTGGTCAAGTTCGTGAAAACTACATTGAATTTGAAGGGGTTATTCCAAACATTGAACGGCGTTATCGTGAAACGACGTCCGACTATATTCGCGAGCAAATGGAAAAATACATGGCCCACCAGCCGTGTCCAACATGTAAAGGGCATCGTTTGAAAAAAGAGAGCTTAGCTGTCAAAATTGCCGGTAAACATATCGGTGAAGTGACCGCGATGTCCATTGAAGAAGCAGACGAATTTTTTGCCAATCTCCAGTTATCTGAAAAAGAGATGAAAATTGCGCATTTAATTTTACGTGAAATTCGGGAACGACTCGGATTTTTAGTGAACGTGGGCTTAGAATACTTAACGTTAAATCGTTCGGCTGGAACGTTATCCGGCGGGGAAGCCCAGCGTATTCGCTTAGCGACCCAAATTGGTTCTCGGTTAACAGGGGTTCTGTATATTCTTGACGAACCGTCGATTGGTCTTCATCAACGTGACAACGACCGACTCATTCAAACACTGAAAAATATGCGCGATATCGGAAATACGTTAATTGTCGTTGAACATGATGAAGATACGATGCTGGCGGCCGACTATTTAATCGATGTCGGACCAGGAGCAGGAGTCCATGGCGGTACGATTGTGTCAGCCGGAACCCCTGAAGAAGTGATGAACGATCCGAACTCGCTAACTGGTCAGTATTTGTCAGGGAAAAAGTTTATCCCAATTCCACACGAACGGCGCACCGGTGATGGACGATATATTGAGATTATTGGGGCAAAAGAAAATAACTTAAAAAATGTTCATGTGAAGTTTCCATTAGGGACGTTCATTGCAGTCACTGGTGTATCGGGTTCTGGAAAAAGTACGCTCATTAACGAAATTCTCCACAAGTCGCTCGCACAAAAATTGCATGGAGCGAAAAATAAGCCAGGGGAACATAAAGAAATTAAAGGTGTAGAACATCTCGACAAAGTGATTGATATCGACCAATCCCCAATTGGACGCACACCGCGATCCAATCCAGCTACTTATACCGGTGTGTTTGACGATATTCGAGAAGTGTTCGCCCAAACGAATGAAGCGAAAATGCGCGGGTATAAAAAGGGTCGCTTCAGCTTTAACGTAAAAGGTGGTCGCTGTGAAGCGTGCCGCGGTGACGGTATTATTAAAATCGAAATGCACTTTTTACCGGACGTCTATGTCCCGTGCGAAGTGTGCCACGGGAAACGCTATAACCGTGAAACGTTGGAAGTAACGTATAAAGGGAAAAACATTGCGGAAGTGTTAGATATGACTGTCGAAGACGCCCTCGTATTTTTTGAGAATATCCCGAAAATTAAGCGGAAATTACAAACGATTGCGGATGTCGGCTTAGGCTACATGAAACTCGGACAACCGGCGACGACGTTATCGGGCGGAGAAGCACAACGGGTCAAATTAGCTTCGGAACTACATCGCCGTTCCACTGGACGTTCGTTGTACATTTTAGACGAGCCAACAACTGGTCTGCATGTCGATGACATTTCTCGCTTACTGAACGTCTTACAACGGCTAGTTGAAAACGGCGACACCGTCCTTGTAATCGAACATAACTTAGACGTTATCAAAGCTGCGGACTATATTATTGACTTAGGTCCAGAAGGTGGCGATAAAGGTGGAACAATCGTTGCCACAGGAACGCCGGAAGAAGTGGCCGAACACCCGAAATCCTACACGGGTCGCTACTTAAAACCGATTTTAGAACGGGACAAACATCGTATGAAACAACGTTTAAAAGAACAAGAACAAGTGACAACCTCGTTATAAAAAGGAAAGGGCTGACTTTCGTGAAGGAAAGTCAGCCTTTTTAAGCTTTTACTGTGCCTACGTACCAATTGAAATTCTATGTGCCAAACTTAGTTTCCTACGTGCTTATTACAAATATCAAACAAACGTTTGATTAAGTACTAAAGGTTCGGTCCGAATGCGTTTTATGTATCTAAACAAACGTTTGATCAAATACTTCGTTATTGAATTTAAAGGTCAGATTTTTTTATTCAAATGTAAATCATTAAAATTTATCAGGTTACTTTTTTATACCTAGAGAATCCTAAATTGTAAAAGCAATTTACCTTTTAACAAACGTTTGTTTAAACATGAAAGTATATTAATGACAGGCAGGATGGGAGTTAAACAAACGTTTGTTTTATTCTTCGTAAACGAAAATGAAACTTTTCTTTCCTTCAGACGTAATATTGATTAAAGGAGTTGAGCAGAATGGAAACGAATAAAATATTATCATCACTTTGTTATTTTAGTATTTTCTTTGCGGGATTTATTTTTCCGATCGTTGTTTATTTTGTGACGAATAATCCAGAAACGAAACGGCATGCGAAGTCGGCATTTTTGTCCCATTTAATTCCTTTTATCGGGATCGTGTTCATTATTATGGGGCTTATTTTAGACATTGGGATTTTTACATCGGGTAGTGGTATTCCATTCTTCTTCATTTTATCGTTTGTCGTATACGGTATTTTGGTTGCTATTGTCATTATGTGGAATGTGATTAAAGGAATTAAAGTGTTAATGAATTAACGCACAGGTGTGGGGGGAGAGATATGAAAGAAGAGCGGAAACGAATTTTAGAGATGGTAGAAAGCGGGGTGTTGTCCGCAGCGGAAGCATTGACGTTATTAGAAGAGTTGGAAAAGGAACAACAATCGCGTCAGAAAAAAGAGGAAGAGCTGTTGAATGAACTCATCGTGATCGAGCAAAACGAGAAAAAAGAAGACCGTGAAGATCGTCAGTTTAAACAAGCGAAATCGAAACTGATTGATTTTATGAATTCGGTATTGAAAAAAATTAAAGATTTCGACTTTGATTTTCAATTAGGGCAATCGGTCGATGTTTCCCACGTTTTCCATCATGCCGATGCGTACCTTACCGAAATGGAGTTTGATATTGCGAACGGGAAAATCGAAATCATTCCATGGGACCAGCAAGACGTACGACTAGAGTGTCAAGGAAAAGTGTACCGGACGGAAAATTACGACGAAGGACGGACGACGTTTTTAAAGAATACGATTTTTTCCATTGAAAATGGAAAGTTACGCTTTTCGACCCAATTGAAACTTATGAAAGTCGATACACGGGTGTATGTTCCACCAGCGGAGTATGAACGTATCTCTGTTCGAATCTTTAACGGACCGTTTTCGATGAAAGACGTAGCTGTTGGAAAAGTGAAAGTAAAAACCGCGAACGGAAAAATTGAATTGAACAAAGTTGCGGGGGATGAGTTCGAATTAGAAACGGCGAATGGTCATATTCTTCTTCATGATTGTCAAGCGGAGAAAATTGAAGCGGAAACAATTAACGGAAAGATTGAATTTGATGGGGATTTTTCAAATGTGGATCTTCATTCGTTTAATGGAAATATGAAAGGACGGTTACATGGTGATGACGTCAAAGTCGTTAGTATGAAAGGAGTCACAGGTAATTTAGAGCTGGAATTAAACCGTTCCTTAAAATTGGATGGGGAACTGAAAACGTATTTGGGTAAATTAGGGGTAGATATCGAAGGAAAAGAAGTTCTTGAAGAAAAAGATGATGTCGTTCATAAGCAAATGAGGTTTGTGAAAAAAGGTCATTCCGTTACCCCTGCGTATTTGTTTATGGAAACCAAAACAGGTTCGATTACAGTAAAAGAACGAGAAATGACAAAATAAAGGATGTACGTATGATGAGATGGTTGATTGGTATTGTCGTTAATGCAATCATTTTTATTGCGATTGCTGGGTATTTTGATCAATTTTATGTAGCAAGCATTGGTGCAGCCTTAGGAGCAAGCTTTCTCCTCTCCATTATTAACACGTTTGTTCGACCGATTTTAATCATTTTCACGCTACCCGTTACGATTTTATCACTAGGGTTATTTTTAATTGTCATCAATGCGCTCATGCTTCAATTTACCGACTTTTTAATGGGGGATGCTTTTGAAATCCATGGCTTTGGCATGGCATTATTAGCGACAATTATCTTGACTATTGCTAATATACTTATTCAAAAAGTCGTCATTGAACCCTTCTATGAAAAAAGGTGACTTGCCACACACCAAGTCACCTTTTTTTGCTAGTCTTCATAGTAGATATACGAATCGAATCCGGCTTCTTTCAGTCTTTGAGCTAATTGTTCTGCATTTTCTTTGTATTTAAATGCCCCTACTTGTACGCGATATAAGCCTCTATTCTTTTCGGATGTGGTAGATAGTATCCTTGGAACTAGTTTCGGTTTTTTCTTTAGATGATAATAGTCTGCTAGACCTCGTACAATTCCTTCTGCACACGCTTTTCGATATTCATCCGATTTTAACAAATCTGCTTCTAAACGATTGGTCATAAACCCGCATTCAACTAAAACGGCGGTCATCTTTGTTTCCCTTAGCACATGAAAATTCGCGGTTTTCACTCCTCGGTCGTCTCTACCGGTCACGGCTAAAAGCTGTTTATGAATAACTGTTGCCAGTTCATACGCTTCTTTTGGTTTTGTGATATAGACGTACGTTTCGATGCCGTCGACTTCGTTCCAGTCCCCGTTTCCGAATGCATTGCAATGAATGGAAATATAACAATCGACATTTAACGCGTTGGCCCGGTCCGTCCGCTCTTGCAATGGGACATCGTCTTCGTCTGAGTGTGCAAAATATACGGTCACATTTTCGTAGTCTTCCAGCATTTGCTTAGCATAATTAGCAACCGCTCGATTATATTCATATTCTTTCATTCCATTCGGTGATCGTTTCCCTGGTGTGTCAAATCCATGTCCAGCATCGAGCATAATTTTCATCCTTCGTTCACCCCTATTAAACTTAGGAAAAACCTACTTCTATAATATGAGCCTGTTTAACCATCCGATACTTTTACAGAGAAAATAGTGATTTTCAAGAAAGGCTATGTTATATGTCATTGTTGATTTTTAGCAAGTTATTCACACGGCGGCGACTCCAGCGGGAACAAGAAGCCGCAAGACCCTTACTTGAGCGTAGCGAGGGAAGCGGCTTGCACCTTGCCCGCGGAAAGCGTCCGCCACAAGCGTAATGTATAATCATCAACAGTATCGTTTAACAGCCAACCATGCAATAAAAATTGGCACATCGATAAATGAAATAACAGCTAAAGTTATCTACAGTTATTTCAGGGTAGAGTCTAAAAAAAACGGAACTTCCTACAGAGTATTGAATCATGTCAATTGGTGACAATTAGTGCTACAATGAAGAAGGAATTTGTAATATACATACGATTGTTCATCGTTATTTTCAAAAAGTAAGGAGGCTCTTAGTTTGGCTAAAGTTCGGACAAAAGATTTAATTGAGCGTTTCGATTTAGAGCTAGTCAGCGGTGAAGAAGGGATTCATCGCCCGATTACAACTAGCGATATTTCCCGACCAGGGTTAGAAATGGCTGGTTACTTTGATTATTATCCAGCTGAGCGACTACAATTGTTAGGGAAGACAGAATTATCTTTTTTTGAAATGTTGTCCAAAGAAGAACGTCAATTGCGCATGCAAAAGTTATGTACGGATATTACTCCTGGAATTATTATTTCAAGGGATATGGATGTACCGGAAGAATTAATTGTCGCATCGAACGAGCACGACGTACCAGTAATGAAATCTTCGATGAAGACGACGCGTCTATCCAGCCGCCTTACGAATTATTTAGAAAGTAAGCTTGCCCCAACGACCGCTGTTCATGGGGTGTTAGTCGATATTTATGGCGTCGGTGTTCTCATTACTGGAAAAAGCGGAGTTGGGAAAAGTGAAACGGCCTTAGAGTTAGTGAAAAGAGGTCATCGGCTAGTTGCGGACGATTGTGTCGAAATTCGCCAAGAGGACGGAGATACCCTTATTGGTTCAGCCCCCGAGCTGATTGAGCACTTACTCGAAATTCGTGGGCTGGGCATTATTAACGTCATGACCTTGTTTGGTGCAGGAGCGGTTAAAAGTCATAAGCAAATCACCCTCGTTGTTCATTTAGAGTTATGGGATCAAAATAAACATTACGACCGCCTGGGCCTTGAAGAGGAAAAAATAAAAATTATTGATACGGAATTGACGAAATTAACGATTCCGGTTCGACCGGGACGAAACTTAGCGGTCATTATTGAAGTGGCTGCGATGAACTTCCGTTTAAAACGGATGGGCGTCAATGCGGCGCAACAGTTTACCGAAAAATTAGCGGATGTTATTGAGGAAAGCGGACATGAAGATTTATAATCTTCAAAATGAGTTAACGTATGATAAATGAAAAGGAGGAACATACAATGCAACCACTTGATCCAATTGCCTTCTCGATTGGACCGATTGAAGTTCGCTGGTATGGAGTTATCATCGGGATTGGCATTGTGCTGGGTTACTTATTAGCATCCAAAGAAGCGGAAAAACGAGGACTAGACAGCGATATTTTTGCGGATTTACTCATATGGGCGCTTCCGATTTCGATTCTTACGGCACGGGCCTATTATGTGATTTTTCAGTGGGACTATTATTCTCAATACCCTGAAAATATCATTAAAATTTGGAACGGTGGGTTAGCTATTCATGGGGCACTTATCGGTGCAGTTGTGACCACGATTGTCTTTGCTAGAGCGAAGCACGTTTCATTTTGGGAATTGATGGATATTGCGGCACCGTCCATTATTTTAGCGCAAGCGATCGGTCGCTGGGGCAATTTTATGAACCAAGAAGCGTATGGTGGAGAAGTAAGTCGCTCCTTTTTAGAAGGGCTATTTTTACCAGATTGGATCATCAATCAAATGTACATTAATGGAGCTTATCATCATCCAACGTTTTTATATGAATCGCTGTGGAACCTCGCTGGTTTTACCTTATTGTTATTTTTACGACGAGTGACCTTACGTCGTGGGGAAGTATTTTTAACATATATCATTTGGTATTCGATCGGCCGGTTTTATATTGAAGGCATGCGGACAGACAGTTTAATGTTGACCGATACGCTACGAATGGCACAAATCATTTCCATTGTGTTAGTTGTGAGTGCCATTGGTTTGATATGGTATCGTCGCTTTAAAGGGTATGCTGACCAACGTTATGCTGATAAAGAATAATAGATGGGAGAGAGAAATATGAATTGGCGCCAATCGTTCCGTCAAGGGATTCAAGTTGGACTAAAGACGACATGGGAGCTTGGAAAAATTATTTTTCCCATTACGTTATTTGTATCGATTTTACAACATACGCCGATTCTTCATTGGTTGATTGAATTGATCTCACCATTGATGTCGTATATCGGCTTATCTGGAGATGCGGCGATTCCGCTTGTGTTAGGAAATTTTTTAAACTTATATGCGGGGATTGGTGCCATTTTATCACTACAACTGACAGTAAAAGAAGTATTCATTCTCGCGGTGATGCTATCGTTTTCACATAATTTACTCGTTGAATCGAGCGTGGCTAAAAAAGTCGGGGTCAAAATATGGGTGATGGTGGCTGTCCGGTTAGGCTTAGCCTTGATTTCGGCCTTTTTTATTCATCTTCTTTGGGAAGGCGGCAGTGAACTAGCCCAATATGGCATGGTGGCTCCAAGTGACCCGACTTTTTCTTCGTGGGGAGAAATTGCGTTGTATGGGCTACAAAGTGCAGCGATCGGAGTGTTTCAGTTAGCTCTTATCGTCATTCCGTTAATGATGGGTATTCAATTCATGAAAGATTTAAAATGGCTCCAACAATTCTCCAAGTGGGTCGCTCCATTTACGAAAATTCTTGGTATGAGTCGGAATACTTCTACAACGTTGGCAGCTGGCCTTTTATTTGGCTTAGCCTATGGGGCCGGGGTGATGATCCAAGCGGTAAAAGAAGACGGAGTCAGTTCCAAAGATGTCACCTTGGCGTTTATTTTTCTTGTCGCCTGTCACGCGGTCATTGAGGATACGTTAATTTTTATTCCGTTAGGCATTCCGGTTTGGCCGTTATTATTAATTCGGGTAGTTGTTGCTATTATCATCACATGTATCGTCTCGCTTGTTTGGAGGCGTCTCGCAATCACGAATAGAAAGGAAGCTTCATTATGAGTAAACGTATTACGACCCTTTTATTCGACTTGGATGGAACGTTAATTGATACGAACGAATTAATAATTTCATCGTTTATACACACGTTAAACCATTACTATCCGGACCAATACAAGCGCGAAGATGTATTGCCATTTATGGGTCCACCGCTTGCGGATACGTTTATGAAAATCGATTCTGAACGCGTAGACGAAATGATCGAACGATATCGGAAATATAATTTAGAAAACCATGACTTGCTCGTGAAAGAGTTTGACGGGGTATATGAAACCATTCAAGCATTACATGAACAGGGATATAAAATGGCAATTGTTTCAACCAAAATTCGTGACACCGTGATAAAAGGACTCCGTTTGACGAAATTGGACAAATTTTTCGATGTGGTCGTCGGTCTTGACGATGTGAAACATGCAAAGCCGGATCCGGAGCCATTACAAAAAGCGTTACAACAACTTGGCTCCACCCCTGACGAAGCGCTCATGATTGGCGACAACTCTCACGATATTTTAGGTGGAAAAAATGCGGGGACGAAGACGGCAGGTGTTGCTTGGTCAGCGAAAGGAAAAGAGTATTTAGCCCAATTTGAACCAGACTATATTCTCGAGCATATTCAAGATTTATTTGATATTTTACAGGTGAGCAAACAATGAGAAAAACGGATCGATATCCCGTCCAAGGTTCTAATTCGTTATGGCAAATGTATAAAACGGTTTCCTTTTGGAAAGTGATGAAAAATTTCATCGTCATTCAAATCGCTCGTTATACGCCTTTTTTACCGGTGAAAAACTGGCTGTATCGGACGCTTCTCGGAATGAAAGTTGGTAAACAAACATCGTTCGCTTTAATGGCGATGCCGGATGTAATGTTTCCAGAAAAAATATCGGTTGGTTCCAACTGCATCATCGGCTATAATACGACGATTCTCACTCATGAATATTTAATTAACGAATATCGACTGGGCGAGGTGCGAATCGGTGATGAAGTGTTAATCGGGGCCAATTCGACGATTTTACCTGGTGTGACCATTGGGGACGGTGCAATTGTGTCAGCAGGAACGCTTGTTCATAAAGACGTTCCAGCCGGTGCCTTCGTCGGCGGAAATCCGATGCGAATTATTTATACAAAAGAAGAACGGGAACAGCGGGATCAGATAGAAAGTTCAGTTAAAATAATGGACCACTTGCGGAAATCGGATTTTTAGACGAGAGTTTATGCATCATTCTATTCGAATTGAGATGGAAAAATGAGTGTAAACTTCTCGCCATCGTGGTCTATGGTTTCCATATAGATATTTACTTGCTTAGATAGAGGTTTACTTTCAGTTACTCTTGGAATACTTTCCGTTCCTCTTGAAATACTTTCCGTTCCTCTTGAAATACTTTCCGTTCCTATTAATTTACTTGCCATTACTATTGAATTACTTTCCGCTACCGTTGAGTTACTTGCCAATAAGTCGAATTTTACTTGCTATAACGTTCCTATTTATCAATCAAAAAAAGGGACTGATCTACTGAAAATCAAGCCCTCAGTTAGATCAGTCCCTTCCGTTTATTTTTGCTTCCACGTAAGATAAGTCAACGTCTTTACCGAACCAATCGGCTAATTTTTTCTGCGCTTTCTGTTTGACGTCGTCATCAATGTACATGGCCACTTGGAGTAAGGCGACACCTAACGCACCTAAATCATCCGTAAAGCCGACTCCTGGTGATAGATCAGGAATTAAATCAATTGGAAAAATAAAGTATCCGAGTGCCCCGATGATGATCGCTTTTGCTTTTGGAGGAACGTTCGGCTTTTGAAGGGTGTAATAAAGAAGGAGTACCGAGTAAACGGCCGAAACCCCAGCTTTTTTTCCATACTTTTTTAACTTTTGCCACAGTTTTTCTTCCGAGTAATGTTCACCTTTTTTCTCTAACTCCCGTTTCATTTCTTCCGTTTCTTTCATTTCAACCACCTCTTATCGTTATTGTACCTTACTGTTTCATTTTCTTGAAAAAAAGATGCTTGTTACCATTTGTAAACATTTGATAAAAAAGTTTTCCATTTTGGTTGACGTCAACCGAAAAGCAAGGTAAACTACGAATAACTTTACTTTACTACCATATTAGCGAACTAAAGGATTTTGAATCATTCGAAGGGTGAGAACATTGTCGCGAATTTTAGCTTTTGAAAAACCGAACGGGATGAAAGACATTCTTCCAGAGCGATATGAAAGAAAAAAACAAATTCGATCCAGCATAGAACGCGTCTTGCACATGTGGGGGTATCGATTTGTTGAAACTCCGACATTGGAATATTACGAAACGGTGGGGGTGGCTTCCGCTATTGAAGATCACCAATTATTTAAACTACTCGACTCATCTGGGCAACCGCTTGTATTACGACCTGATATGACCACACCAATTGCCCGCTTAGCTGCTTCGACGTTATCTAAAGAACCACTACCCTTACGCCTCGGCTATTGTGCTCCCGTTTTTCGTTCGCCAAAAAAAGAGGGAGGAGCACTATCGGAATTCGAACAAATAGGTGTGGAGTATATTGGTGATTATTCCATTACTGCTGATGGAGAGGTCGTCGCCTTACTTGTTTCTGTACTAAAAGAAATTAGTTTAGAAAAGTTTCAAGTGTCCATCGGGCATGCCACCTTATTACAGGAGCTTTTAAAAGGAATGCTCCCTGAAGAACGTCTCGTTTCTTCGTTTACTCAGCATTTAGTGGAAAAAAATTATGTCGCATTCGAAAAAGATGTCGAATCGTTATCCGTATCAACGGAAACGAAAAAACGGTTGTTAAACATTTTATCGTTGCGGGGAAAAGAAGACGTGCTTTCTACCGCTTCCGAACTGTTAACCGACAAAGAGGGATCTGAGGAGCTCGAGCAGCTATCAAAGCTTTGGTACGTGTTGGAAGATTATGAAGTGTCCTCTTTTGTTCAATTTGACTTAACGCTTGTTGGGGAAATGAACTATTATTCTGGCATTCTTTTCGAAGTGGATGCACCAAAAATAGGCTTTCCGCTTGGGAACGGTGGCCGGTATGACTTTTTAGTAGAAAAGTTTGGGAGAAAGCTAGGGGCGACGGGCTTTGCTCTAAGACTCGATTACGTTTTAGAAGCGCTTAACGTGAAGGTCCAGCTGCCGGTGCTTGAATGTGTACTGTTTCTGCCACACAAGCAACGGGAAGCAATTCGCTTTGCTCTACAGAAGCGAGCGGAAGGAATTCCTATCGTTTTACAACCGATTGAAAGTTTGGATGAGATAAAACTTTATTCTGACAAATATAAACAGATTTATTCATTTTTTGATTAAGGAAGGGAAAACGATGAGCTGGTTAACGATAGCGATGCCAAAAGGTCGAATTTTTGAAGAAGCCGTCCAAATGCTTCGGCTAACTGGTTTTCAACTGCCAAGCGATTTTGAGGATTCGAGGAAATTGATTATCGATGGGGAAGAAGAAAAATTCCGATTTATTTTAGCCAAACCGATGGATGTCCCGACATATGTGGAGCAAGGGGTGGCCGACATCGGAATTGCCGGGAAAGATGTTTTGTTAGAGGAACAGCGGAATGTTTATGAATTGCTGGATCTCCAAATTAGTCCGTGTTACTTAGCGGTAGCGGGGTTACCGAGTCAAGCAGTGAATGAAAAGGTCGCCACGAAGTATCCACACATCGCTTCATCCTATTTCCGGAAAAAGGGAGAGCAAGTGGACATTATTCCGCTCCGAGGGTCCATTGAGCTTGCTCCGTTAGTCGGATTAGCGGACCGGATTGTCGATATTGTATCCACTGGTCGGACGTTAAAAGAAAACGGGCTGGTCGAATACGATCGTATCATTGAAGTAACATCCCGACTGATTGCCAATCCTGTTCAATTTCGTTTGAAATATGATCAAATTCAATACATTGTCCAAAAGTTAACACCGATTACGAAAAAGATAGGAGCGGTTTCACGATGAACATCACCCGTTTAGCCAATCCGAATGAATTACGTCGGACAATTGAACAATCAACGGAATCGCAGCGAGCCATTGTCAAAGAAATTATTGACCATGTCCGCCGAAATGGTGACCAAGCGCTCGCTTACTATACGAATCAATTTGACAACGTTTCCTTAACGACGTTTTACGTATCCAAACAAGAAATCGAGCAAGCGTATGAAAAAGTAGGAGAAGAAGTAGTGCAACTCATTCGGGAAGCAAAAAAACGCATTCAACGGTTCCATGAACATCAGCGCAAAACAAGCTGGATCACGACAGACGAAACAGGGACAATGCTTGGTCAAAAATTGACCCCATTACAGGCGGTCGGCGTGTATGTGCCAGGTGGAACCGCTAGCTATCCATCGAGCGTTTTAATGAACGTGATACCTGCTAAAGTGGCCGGGGTAAAGCGTATCGTCATGGTGACGCCACCGACGCGTATGGGGGAACTTCCGCCTGCCGTATTAGTTGCTGCAAACGAAGCTGGGGTGACTGAAATCTATAAAATAGGCGGCGCTCAAGCGATTGCTGCGCTAGCGTACGGAACGGAAACGATTGCCCCGGTTGATAAAATCGTCGGACCTGGGAATATTTATGTCGCCTTAGCGAAACGGGAAGTATTTGGACAAGTGGATATCGATATGATTGCCGGTCCGAGCGAGATTGCGATTTTAGCAGACGATACGGCGGATGCCAAGGAAGTGGCGGCGGACTTACTTTCTCAAGCTGAGCACGACGAACGGGCGGCGAGTATTTTAGTTACTCCAAGCGAATCGTTGGCTTTGAAAGTTCAGCAAGAAATTGAAAAACAACTTCCTGAACTTCCTCGTCAACACATCGCTCGTGCTTCTTTAGCGAACAATGGCCGAATTGTCCTTGTTGCTTCCCTTGAAGAAGGAATAGAAGCGATCAATCAATTTGCTCCAGAACATTTAGAAATCATAGTGGAAAACGAGATGGAAGTGCTGGCCAACATTCAACATGCGGGGGCGATTTTTCTCGGAAGATGGAGCTCAGAACCCGTTGGAGATTACTTGGCGGGACCGAATCATGTGCTCCCAACAAACGGAACGGCCCGTTTTTCTAGTCCGTTAAACGTTAATGATTTTATTAAAATATCGAGCATTATCCGTTACAGCCAGCAAGCGCTCGAAGAACAGGCTTCGAAAATTGCGGCGTTTGCAAGATTAGAAGGATTGGAAGCCCATGCACGGGCGGTGGAAATTCGAATGGAAAAGCGAGGGGACCAATGATGCGGACAGCCGAGTGGAAACGGGTGACGAAGGAAACAAATATTTCGTTACGATTTACAATCGACGGCGAAGGAAGAGCGGACATCGATTCCGGCGTGCCATTTTTAAACCATATGCTTGACTTGTTTACCCAGCACGGAAAGTTTGATTTAGTGCTGAAAGCGAATGGAGATACCGACATTGATGACCACCATACAACGGAAGATATCGGTATTTGTTTAGGTCTTGCTTTAAAAGAAGCGTTAGGTGATAAAAAAGGAATTCGCCGCTACGGACAGGCGTGGGTACCGATGGACGATGCGTTAGCCCAAGTCGTTATTGATTTAAGCAACCGCCCGCATTTTGAAATGAGGGGAGAACTTCCGAGTTCACGCGTCGGAACGTTCGATACTGAGTTAGTACACGAATTTTTATGGAAGCTGGCCCTAGAGGCGAGAATGAACCTACATGTCATCATCCATTACGGACGGAATTCGCATCATATGATTGAAGCGGTATTTAAAGCGTTAGGGCGGGCGCTTGATGAAGCGACCTTACTCGATCCACGCGAAAAAGGCGTTCCTTCCACGAAAGGAGTATTGTAACAATGATCGGCATTGTTGATTATGGGGTGGGCAATTTATTTAGCGTGCAAAAAGCGTTCGAGCGAATCGGAGTGGATGCGTTTGTCTCAAGTTCGATCGACGAACTGAAACGAGCAGACGGTCTCATTTTACCTGGCGTCGGTGCGTTTAAAGATGCTATGCAACGATTACATGCACAACAACTTGTCCCATTTTTAACGGAGTATATTCAAGAAAGGCCTCTTCTTGGAATTTGCCTTGGGATGCAATTGTTATTTGAAGAAAGTGAAGAGAATGGGTTGACGAAAGGGTTAGGTTTCTTACCTGGCCGGGTTGTTCGTATTCCGAATCAAACCACTGAAGGCGAAAAGGTCAAAGTACCCCATATGGGATGGAACGCGCTTAAAGTTGCCTCCTTTGCTCCAGACTTCCAGTGGGTCAACAGACAGTATGTGTATTTTGTTCATTCGTATTACGTTCAAACGGACGTTCCAGCCCTTTTAGTGGCTACAGCTACTTATGAAGTGGCTATCCCGAGTATCGTCCAAAAGGGAAACGTGACGGGCATGCAGTTTCATCCAGAAAAAAGCGGGGAAGTCGGTCAAACATTACTCAAACGGTTTGTTCAATCATGTGTAAGGGAGAGAACTTGTGATGACATTTCAACTTTATCCAGCTATTGATTTACGAAACGGGAAGTGCGTCCGTTTGTTCCAAGGAGATTTTACGAAAGAAACGGTCTATAGCGAAACACCGCTGGAAGTGGCCAAAGCGTTTGTTGATCAAGGTGCCGAATGGTTGCACATCGTCGATTTAGACGGTGCGAAAATAGGTACCCCTCAAAATAAACAAACGATTGTTCAAATGTTATCCGAACTAAAGGTAGCGGTTCAAATTGGAGGTGGCATTCGTTCCGAACGAGACATTGAATGGTATTTGGAAAACGAAGCGAGCCGCTTAATCATCGGTAGTTTAGCCGTTAGAAAGCCAGAACTTATCGGTGAATGGGTAAAAACGTATGGTTCGTCAACATTCGCAGTGTCGTTGGATGCCAAAGACGGTTATGTTGCCACCGATGGCTGGTTAAAAAACTCTCGTAAAAAAGCGGTGGATGTGGCGAAGCAATTAGCCGATATTGGCGTTGAAACGTTTATTTTTACGGACATTGCTACGGATGGGACGCTTTCAGGACCGAACGTACAAGCGATTGAACAGTTAGCAGTTGCAACCGGGTGTTCCGTAATTGCCTCAGGTGGAGTCAGCTCCATCGACGATGTACGAAAACTGGTAGCCTTAAAAGAAAAAGGCGTGCAAGGAGCGATTATCGGTAAAGCTCTTTATACTGGAAAACTCTCGTTGGAAGAGGCGTATTCTCTGGTGAACAGCTATGTTAGCTAAACGAATTATTCCGTGTTTGGACGTAAAAGATGGTCGTGTCGTCAAAGGCATTCAATTTGAACAGTTAAAAGATGCGGGTGACCCGGTGGAGTTGGCGAAAATGTATGACCGTCATGGAGCGGATGAATTAGTGTTTTTAGATATTTCCGCATCAAAAGAAGGGCGGGAAACGATGATTGATGTCGTTCGTTCTGTAGCGAGCCAGTTAGCGATTCCATTTACAGTGGGGGGCGGTATTCGTACCTTAGAAGATATGAAACGAATTCTTCGCTCGGGAGCAGATAAAGTGTCATTAAATACAGCGGCGGTATTAAATCCTGAACTGATTCAGAAAGGAGCAGCGTATTTTGGTAACCAATGTATCGTTGTGGCCATTGATGCTAAGTGGGATGAAGAAAAAGGGACGTGGTTTGTGCATACCCATGGAGGGAATGTTCGGACGGAATTAGACGTTCTTACCTGGGCCAAACGAGCGGTATCCTTAGGTGCGGGAGAAATTTTACTAACAAGCATGGATACAGATGGGGGAAAAAAGGGATATGATGTCGCGTTGACGAGAGTGGTGAGTGAAGTCGTCCATGTTCCTGTCATTGCATCTGGCGGAGCAGGTTCGATAGAAGATTTTTACACCGTGTTTACCGAAGGAAAAGCGGACGCTGCATTAGCTGCTTCGATTTTTCATTATCGTGAAACGTCCATTGAAGCAGTAAAAACCTTTTTAGTCGGAAAGGGGGTCCCAGTTCGTGAGTTGGGAATCCATCGTCGAGAACGTGCGCTTTGATCTAAACGGTCTTGTTCCAGCCATTGTACAAGATGTTCGTACAAAAGAAGTGCTAACGTTGGCGTATATGAACAAAGAGTCGCTCATTCGCTCCATGGAAACGAGACAAACATGGTTTTACAGTCGGTCGCGACAAGAGCTTTGGCATAAAGGTGAGACGAGTGGGAACGTGCAACATATCGTCAACATGTCATACGATTGCGACCGCGACGCTATTTTAGTTCAAGTCATTCCTGAAGGTCCGGCGTGTCATCATGGGACGACGAGCTGCTTTGACGAACCGTTTTTTCAAACCGATAGAAGGGAAGAGGAACGAGCCACCATTTCTATCTTAATGTTATTAGACAAACGAATTGAAAAGCGGAAGCTCGATCGACCAGAAGGCGCCTATACCACCTACTTATTCAATGAAGGAATCGATAAAATTGGGAAAAAGATCGGAGAAGAAGCTGCGGAAGTAATCATCGCTGCGAAAAATCGAAACAAAGAAGAAGTGAAATGGGAAGTCGCTGATCTTTTCTACCATATACTTGTTCTTTTACAAGAGCAACAAGTTCCATTGGATGATATTTGGGCGGTGTTAAAGAAACGATATGACAAAGGGTGATTCGAAAGCGAATCGCCTTTTTATTATTGTAAAAAAGGAACTCAGTTGACAATGAGGTACTTCATCGGTGAATGTGAAGGAAAATGTCAGAGAGTCCCTATTTTATGACATGATTGAAATATGGTATACTACTCTAGTTATCATGTGCGTTATTTTCTACACTTGAAGTTTTACTATATCACCATAACGGGAGTAAGCCCCCACCTCAAGATGGAGCGAACCAAAGAAGATACGTGGGGAATCAACTGCCCTTAAGGTCCGATTCGTTCAACTAACCATCCGTGTGGGAAAGAGCCCCTCATGGATGGAAGTTTCAAATTATCCCACACTTAACGGGATTGGAGGTCTTGCATGAGAAAAGACTCACACGTAGAAAAGAACAAAGGGAAAATTCTTTCGTTTATCCCTACAGGTGAATATTATTTTTCCAAAGGAGTCAAAGCGTTTCAACGCGGTGATTTGGAAAATGCGAAGAAATATTTAATTCGGGCGAATCAATTAGAACCGCTCGAACCGATGATTGTGTGTCAATTAGGAATTGTGTATGCGGAAACAGGAGAATATCAAAAATCTAATCAGTTGTTTCATCAAGTATTAAACGAATTAGACCCTTATATGGTCGAATGTCATTATTTTTTAGCGAACAACTATGCCTACTTAGGGTTGTTTAAAGAATCGTACAAACATATCACAACCTATTTAGAATTGGATCCAAATGGTGAATTTGTCCAAGATGCCGAAGAATTGCTCGAAATTATTCAGTTAGATGCCGAAGAGGCGAACGAAGTGTTGTACGAGCAAGACGAACTCATCGTAAAGCAAGAACAAGCACGGGAACAATTAGAGGCAGGAAACTTTTCAAAGGCGATTCAAATGCTTGAAGATATTATTGAACAGTTTCCAGATTTTTATTCGGCTTATAACAACTTAGCGCTTGCTTACTTTTACACCGGGGAAACGGAAAAAGCAACAACAATTCTTCATACCGTATTGGACAAAAATCCGGGAAACTTACACGCTTTGTGTAATGCGGCCGTATTTATGTATTATCAACGGGAAGAAGGACGACTTAATCAACTGCTGGATCGTTTAGAAAAGACGTACCCGATGTTGTTAGAACATCGATATAAACTAGGGGCGACGATGGCTCTTGTTGGTCGTTACGAGAAAGCTTTTTATTGGTTACGCAAGTTGCAAAAACAAGGGTTTGAAGGTGATCCTGCCTTTTATTATTGGCTCAGTCAAGCTGCCTATCATACAAACCATCTAGAAATTGCGCGAGCGGCGTGGAAAAAGTTAGAGATGTTAAGTCCGGAGAAAAAAGGAACGCCTCCTTGGGAACAAAAAAATACGGAACCATCATTGGAAATAAATGAAGCGTACATCATGGAAAAAATGGCGAGTACTGACGTAGAAGATCGCCTCTTTGGAATATTTTTATTTTCATTAAGCGAAAATAAAAAACGACTGTTATCTCATACCGAGTGGAAAGGGACGGAGCAATTTACGTCATTGGAAAAAGGATATTTTTCCCTCGTCCTTAGTGAATATATAGAAGCAGAAGTTCCTGCCATCATTCAAAGAGGACATGACGTAGCCGTACAGCTATACGAGAAGCACCGTCCGATTCGCCCAGAAAATGGAGGATTATTCGCGTTTTGGTTCGTCGTGTTTACGACTATCGCTTCTGAAAACGCGACGTTTGCCAATGTAAGAGGGATGGCCGCTGGAATTGATTATTTATGGCATCATTTACGAAACGAAAAAGTTACTCAGCGCCATGTTGCCGAACTTTATGGCGTTTCACCTTCGACCGTGGCGAAATATGTTAAACAGTTAAAAGAATGGATTTTGAAGTAGTGAGACCTTTTGAGCAAATCAATGGACGTAAAAGAAGTATTTCTATACGATAAGTTTAGAAGTCATTACACAATTGTTCTAAAAGGAGTTGTAGCATCGTGAGTGAAGAAAAAATTTACGATGTGATCATCGCTGGAGCAGGTCCAGCGGGGATGACAGCAGCTGTATATTCTTCCCGTGCGAATATGTCTACTTTAATGCTTGAACGTGGTGTTCCTGGTGGACAAATGGCCAACACGGAAGATGTTGAAAACTATCCAGGGTTTGACCATATTCTTGGACCGGAGTTATCCAATAAAATGTTCGAGCATGCGAAAAAATTCGGTGCGGAATATGCGTACGGCGATGTAAAAGAAATTGAAGATCACGGAGACTATAAAGTGGTCAAAACAGGTACCAAAGAATATAAAGCCCGTGCGGTGATTATCGCTACAGGTGCGGAGTATAAAAAACTAGGTGTACCTGGCGAAAGTGAATTAGGCGGCCGTGGAGTTTCCTACTGTGCGGTTTGTGACGGCGCATTCTTTAAAGGAAAAAACCTTGTAGTTGTGGGCGGGGGTGACTCAGCGGTAGAAGAAGGAGTCTATTTAACACGTTTCGCTAATAAAGTAACGATCGTTCACCGTCGTGATGAACTACGTGCGCAAAAAATTTTACAACAACGTGCGTTTGAAAATGAGAAAGTCGACTTCATTTGGAGTCATACAGTGAAGCAAATTAACGAAAAAGATGGAAAAGTTGGCAGTGTAACGCTTGTATCCACAAAAACAGGAGAAGAGCGCGAATTTGAAACAGATGGTGTCTTCATTTATATTGGTATGGTTCCATTAACAAAACCGTTCGAAAACTTGGGCATTACGAACGAGAATGGATACATTGAAACTAATGAACGAATGGAGACGAAAGTACCAGGTATTTTTGCGGCAGGAGACGTCCGTGAAAAATCGTTACGCCAAATTGTCACAGCGACAGGTGATGGAAGTATCGCTGCGCAAAGTGCTCAACATTATGTAGAAGAGCTCAAAGAGAAAATAAAAAGCCGTGCCTAATCATCGTCAGTTTCTTTCCTTGTTTAAAAGGCTATGTAGACGATAATGTTGATATTTATACATTACGCTTGTGGCGGGCGCTTTCCGCGGGCAAGTCGCAAGCCGCTTTCCTCGCTACGCTCAAGTAACGGTCTTGCGGCTTCTTGTTCCCGCTGGAGTCGCCGCCTTTCGCTTAGTTATGTTAGGGTTGAGCCTTTTAAAAAGAAAGGGACATAAAGGGGTCAAGATTCAACAATTTTTTTAAAAACCGTAACGGTCATTTAAACCTGTTGTAACAGTGGTGAAATAAAATTTAGGTAACATAGAAATGAAATTGACCCCCTTTTTCATATATTCCAACCTTTGACACAGGAACCTACCTGTGTCTTTTCTTTTTGTCTACTTTTTCGAGAAGGGATGTTCGTTCATTGTAGCGAATTAAAAAAACATTGTATAATAAAATGAAGTATATGTTCTCTTATATTATTGAGGTGAAAAAATGCAACGAGTAACCAATTGCGTATTTGTCAAGGATGATCAAATATTATTGATTCAAAAGCCGAAACGTGGATGGTGGTCTGCTCCAGGCGGAAAAATGGAGCCAGGTGAATCTATTCGTGAAGCGTGCATTCGTGAATTCCGGGAAGAGACGGGAATCTATGTGAAAAACCCGCAAGTAAAAGGGATTTTCACGTTTATTATAAAAGATGGGCATGAAGTGGTCTCTGAGTGGATGATGTTTACGTTTTTAGCGAAAGAAGGAGACGGTGTAAACGTAAGGGAAACGGAAGAAGGAACGATTCATTGGCATTCGATTGACAAACTAAAAGAATTGCCAATGGCTGAAGGGGATTATCATATCCTTGATTATGTGCTCCACGGAAAAGGAATCCTTTACGGAACGTTTACATATTCTCCAGATTTTGAATTAATTTCGTATCGACTTGATCCAAGCTGATGAAAGCCAGCAAGGGGGGAATCTTTCAATGAGTACGGGTTCTGTAAGCGATGTTCAATTAGTCATTATTACCGGGATGTCAGGAGCAGGAAAAACGGTTGCCATTCAAAGCTTTGAAGATCTTGGTTTTTTCTGTGTCGATAATTTACCGCCGACTTTGTTACCGAAGTTTCTGGAATTGATGAAAGACTCGGGAAGTAAAATGAACAAAGTGGCGATTGTGATGGACCTAAGAGGTCGAGAATTTTTTGACCATCTATTTAAAGCCCTGGATGACTTGGCAGAAACGTCCTGGGTGACCCCACAAATTTTGTTCTTAGATGCGGAAGACTCGGTGCTCGTTCGCCGTTATAAAGAAACGCGCCGTTCACACCCATTAGCTCCATCCGGCCTCCCCCTTGAAGGAATTCGTCAAGAACGGAAGCTGTTGGAAGAGCTAAAAGGAAGAGCGCAACTTATTTTTAATACATCACATATGAAGCCGCGGGAGCTTCGGGAAAAAATTTTAACTCAGTTTTCGGTGAATAAGCGTTCTATTTTTACGGTAAACGTCATGTCGTTTGGTTTTAAACATGGTCTTCCTATTGATGCCGATTTAGTATTTGACGTTCGTTTTTTACCAAACCCGCATTATATTGAGCATATGCGCCCGAAAACAGGATTAGATGCAGAAGTGTATGAATATGTCATGAAATGGAACGAGACGCAAAAATTTTTAGAGAAAACGATCGACTTATTAACGTTCATGCTCCCACATTATAAACGAGAAGGGAAAAGTCAACTCGTTATTGCTATCGGCTGTACCGGTGGACAACACCGTTCCGTTGCCTTAACAGAGTACATTGGCAAGTATTTTGAAAACGACTATCATACACGTATTACCCATCGGGATATTGAGAAAAGAAAGGAAAAAACAACATGACCATACATCAACAACCCCGAGTGGTCGTAATCGGTGGAGGGACTGGCTTGCCGGTTCTTTTACGCGGATTAAAAAAATATCCCATTGATATAACGGCGATTGTAACGGTAGCGGATGATGGAGGGAGTTCAGGAAGGTTACGAAATGAATTAGATATTCCCCCTCCTGGAGATGTACGTAACGTCTTAGCGGCGTTATCAGATGTCGAGCCGCTAATCGAGCAATTATTTCAGCACCGATTTAAAACAGCGAACGAATTATCGGGCCACTCGCTAGGTAATTTAATTATTGCTGCTTTAACGTCAATTACTGGTGATTTTGTCCGAGCGATTCAAGAAATGAGTCGAGTGTTAAATGTGAGCGGAAAGGTGCTCCCTGCAGCTAATCAAAGCGTTGTTTTACACGCAGAGATGGAAGATGGGACCGTTGTTTCGGGTGAATCAAAAATTCCGTTTTCAGGTAAGCGTATTCGCCGTGTGTTTTTAACACCTGAACATATTGAGCCCCTTCCGGAAACGTTAGATGCGATTCGAACAGCTGACTTGATCGTTATCGGACCGGGAAGTTTATATACGAGCATCTTGCCGAACTTACTTGTTCCGAAAATTGGTGAAGAGGTGTGCCGGGCGAAGGCGAAAAAAGTATATATCTGTAACTTAATGACACAAGCAGGCGAAACGCTTGATTTTACTGCAAGCGACCATGTAAGAGCGATCTATGATCATTTTCAACAACCGTTTATTGATACGATTTTAGTGAACAACGAAGAAGTTCCTTTAGACATTCAAGAACGGTATAAAGAAGAAATGGCCAAACCGGTTTATTTCGATATCGAACGATTAACGGATCTTGGCCTAGATGTCATTTATGATGAAATTATGACGTATGAAGATGGAGTTATACGACATGATACAGATAAAGTCTCGGAAATTCTTTACTCCCTATTAATGGAAAGTAAAAATACGTAATGATGTCGGTTGCTTGGAATGGAGGTGAAGGGGGATGTCGTTCGCATCTGAAACGAAAAAAGAATTAACGAATCTCGAAGTGAAGCTTTGTTGTGCTCGGTCAGAATTGTCGGCATTAATTCGCATGAACGGCTCATTATCATTTTCTAATCGCTTACTGATTGTCAACATCCAAACGGAAAATGCGGCTATTGCGAGAAGAATTTATACGCTTATTAAGAGAATTTATCAAACTCCTGTCGAATTGCTTGTTCGGAAAAAGATGAGATTAAAAAAGAACAATGTTTATATTGTTCGGTTAAAAGAAAATGCCCGTGACATACTAGAAGATTTAAAAATTCTCGGAGAAGGATTTACCTTTATACACGATATATCCGCAGAGCTCGTGAAGAAAAAGTGTTGTAAACGTTCTTACTTGCGTGGTGCTTTTTTAGCGGGAGGTTCCGTTAACAATCCAGAAACGTCTTCCTATCATTTAGAGGTGTTCTCTCAATATAAAGATCATAATGATTCATTATGTGATTTAATGAACACATTCGGTTTAAACGCTAAAACGTTAGAACGGAAGAAAGGGTTTATTACGTATTTAAAAGAAGCAGAAAAAATTACCGAGTTTTTAAATATTATCGGTGCACACAATGCGCTACTTCGCTTTGAAGATGTACGTATTGTACGCGATATGCGTAACTCCGTCAATCGGCTCGTAAATTGTGAGACGGCCAATTTGAATAAAACGATTGGTGCTGCCTTACGCCAAGTGGAAAACATTCGCTATATTGACCAAACGATTGGATTAGACGCATTACCGGATAAATTGAGAGAGATTGCGGAGCTTCGAATTGCCTACCAAGACGTGACATTAAAAGAACTCGGTGAAATGGTAAGTGGTGGAAAAATAAGTAAATCTGGAATCAATCACCGATTACGAAAAATCGATGAAATTGCTGAAAAACTTCGTGCAGGAGAACCGATTAATCAGTTGAAATAATATTTATTAATAATTTCGATAGGGGGAGGGGAAAAGATATGCTCGAGAGACAAGTGGAAGTAAAGTTAAAAACTGGTCTTCAAGCGCGGCCCGCAGCCCGGTTTGTTCAAGAAGCGAATCGCTTTGCAGCTGATGTTTTTTTAGAAAAAGACGGCAAAAAGGTGAACGGTAAAAGTATCATGGGCTTAATGAGTCTAGCCATCAGTTCGGGTACGACGATTACGATTATGACAGACGGCCGAGATGAACAAGAAGCAATGGATGTCCTCACCGCGTTTGTTAGTCGAGAAGAGTAAAACTCGCATAATGGAATGCGAGTTTTTTTATTTAGGCGCGCCCAGCAAAGCTGTTATCTGCTAGTTGGTTAAGTCCAACCCGAGTGAAATTAGCGAGTTAGACAAGAACGAAAGCCAAAGGAAGAAGAACGTCGGAAAGCCGTATGAGGGAAAACCTCACGTACGGTTTGATGAGGGGAAGCTGAGAGTAAAAGAGACAGCATAAGCTGTCCCTTTGAAATCAGTTTTCTACTCTACTAGGTAAAAAGAACAACCATATCATGTTAACAAGACATGTGTTCCCAAAAAGAAACGTACGAGGATGGTGAATCAGTCCTCGTACGTTTTTTCATCGATTATTTAGATAAAGAGTTTCTTGTAATAATATGGTCGATTAAACCGTAATCTTTCGCTTTTTCAGCCGTCATAAAGTTGTCGCGCTCTGTATCACGCTCGATTACTTCGAGCGGCTGACCAGTGCGTTCAGATAGAATGTGGTTCAATTTATCGCGTAAGAAGAGAATACGTTTAGCAGCAATTTCAATTTCCGTCGCTTGACCTTGAGCTCCACCAAGCGGTTGGTGAATCATCACTTCACTGTTCGGTAACGCGTAACGTTTTCCTTTTGTACCAGCAGCTAAAAGGAACGCACCCATGGATGCGGCCATACCGATACAAATGGTTTGAACGTCTGGTTTAATGAATTGCATTGTATCATAAATCGCCATACCAGCTGTAATGCTTCCGCCAGGGCTGTTAATATAAATGGAGATGTCTTTTTCTGGGTTTTCTGCTTCTAAAAAGAGTAATTGAGCAACAATGGAGTTCGCTACATTGTCATCAATCGGACTACCTAACATAATGATACGGTCTTTTAATAAACGTGAATAAATGTCATACGCACGTTCCCCGCGATTGGTTTGCTCAATAACAGTTGGAATTAAGTTCATTCCTTCATCCTCCTTTGTACGAAAAATCATTATTCACCGTGGTGTTTGACAGATGTTGAGAAAAACTTACGTACTGTAATCATACACCGATGGTCAATAAAGGTCAAACAAATTACTCAGCAGAGATAAAAAACAATTACGTATACCATCATACCCAAAAATCTATTTATTAAAACAGAAACATTGTTGCAAAAAGAATGACTCATCAGTATAATAGATAGTGCACGTTAGTTTTATTATATGCCCTCGTGGTGTAATGGATAACACGCAAGATTCCGGTTCTTGAAATGTGGGTTCGATTCCTGCCGAGGGCGTTTGATTCATTGGAATCCTCTTGCCATTCGCAAGGGGATTTTCTTTTATTTCACGAAAGAAATGTTAATTTTTCTAAATATTCAGAGTATAATTACAATAACCCATTCGTACGTACGAAAGTATTTTCCATACAGCTTTTGATGAATTTTTTGTACAATGAATGAAGGGGGGGAGTGCAATGAATTTAAAAGTTGGATTATGGCAACAACAAACGGTCAAATTAGCGCTGACGCAAGAATTGACCCAAGCCATTACCTTATTACAATATTCCGTGCAAGAGCTGACTTCGTTTTTAGAATCAAAAGCGATGGAAAACCCACTGATTCAATTGGAAACACCAAATATTCGTGTCATGGACCCCCGCTATGATTATGTGAAAAAACGTAAAACGGTAAAAAATGATGATGAAAAAAACTGGCTCGAACAAATTGCGGCCAAGTCCAATTCATTTGTCGATTATGTAAACGCACAGCTAACTTTGAAAACGTTCACAAAAAAGGAACGGCGAATTATTGACCATATTATATATAATTTAGATCCGAACGGATATTTAACAGCTTCTACGAGAGAAATTGCGAATATGTGTCAAGCGACCGAAGATGAAGTCGAAGCGTGTATTGCCACCGTACAAGGGTTAGAGCCTGCTGGTATTGCAGCACGGAGTTTACAAGAATGTTTGTATTTACAGTTAGAGCGAAAAGAAAATGTGCCGAGAATCGCTTTGGAGATTATTCGCGATCATTTTGAAGATTTCGCCGAGAAACGGTGGCGACAACTTTCTAAAGAGCTCCAAATCGAGGTCAAAGACATTCAAGAAGTAGCTGATATCATCCAAACACTGACGCCAAGGCCTGGGGCATCTTTTTATGAAGAGAATCCGTCTTATATTGTTCCAGATTTAATTGTTCGGTTGGCTGAAGATGGAGAAGTAGAGGTCTCTCTTTTCGATGATTTACTGCCAAAGCTGCGCTTCCACCAAGAGTATTACGATGAAATGACACGCTATGAAGATCGCCAAGTCAATCAATTTTTAAAAGAAAAGTCGAACGACTATCACTGGATCATGAAAAGTTTAGAACACCGTCAAGAAACATTATTTAAAGTTGGGTTAAAAATTGTAGAAAAACAAAAAGACTTCTTTTTAAAAGGGCCGAAACATCTCGCGCCTTTAACAATGAAAGATATCTCTGAGGAGCTAAACATTCATGAATCTACGGTTAGTCGTGCGGTACGGGAAAAATATATGCAAACACCATATGGTACCTTTGAATTAAAACACTTTTTTACTAGTTCCTTACAAACGAATGATGCCGAGACAGCTTCTTCTGCCACAGTGAAAAACTTAATTCAAGAATGGGTTGATCAAGAAGATAAACGAAAACCGTTATCTGATCAACAAATCGCCAATCGATTAAAAGAGTACGGAATCATTGTGTCAAGAAGGACAGTGGCGAAATATCGAGACCAACTCGGTATCCCGTCGTCGGCGAAACGAAAACGATTTGATTAGTTAGGAGTTTGAGAAATGGAAGTTGTATTATACACACGGCAACAATGTCACCTATGCGAAGAAGCAAAACAAGTATTAAAGATACTACAAGGCGATTACTCGTTCGACATACGTGAAGTGGATATTGATGAAAGCGATGAGTTAACAGAACAGTTTGGGATGATGATTCCAGTGGTGGAAATCGAAGGGGAAATAGTCCAATATGGGCAAATTGATTTATGGACAATTAGTAATCGCTTACAACAAAAAAGCTGACTTTCTCTTGTTGAATCGCTTATTCAACCCTGCTAAAATAAAGATGTAGCAGGGGTTATTTTTTTACCGTCGGTGGGACATAATACGTCTATACGGGACAAAAAACGTCCCTCGACCTAGTAAGGGTGAAGAATATGCTGCAACTACTTGATTTACAAAAAAGATTATTACCCGACCTTCTTGATATTATGCAAAAGCGGTATCACATTTTAAAAACGATTCACATATTGCAACCCGTTGGACGCCGAACATTAGCCCAAACGTTAGGATTTACCGAGCGGGTGTTACGAAGTGAAGTTGAGTTTTTAAAAGAACAAAATTTAATTGACATTAAAACAACGGGAATGAGTCTGACGACTGAAGGTGTCAACATTCTCGAAAAATTAGAAGGCATGATGCGAGAAGTTTCGGGAATAAATGAAATGGAGAAGCAATTAAAACTCCGGTTCGGCGTGAAAGAAGTTGTCATTGTCGACGGCAACAGTGATGAAACGCCATGGGTAAAAGAAGAGCTTGGTAGAGCTTGTATTGTAAGCATGAAAAAGCGATTGGCAGAGAAAAATATCATTGCTGTCACTGGTGGAACGACGATGGCCGCTGTTGCAGAACAGTTGACCCCTGACTTTTTAAAAGGTGAATTATTATTTGTTCCGGCACGCGGGGGTATTGGCGAAGATGTAAAAAATCAAGCCAATACAATCTGTGCCAAGATGGCTGAGCATACGGGAGCTTCTCATAAAGTGTTATACGTTCCTGATCAAGTAAGTAAGGAAGTATACGAATCTTTTATTAAAGAACCGGCGATTAAAGAAGTGCTCCACTTAATTACGTCCGCTAACATGGTTCTTCACGGAATTGGAGATGCGATTACGATGGCGAATCGACGTAAAACAAGTCCGGAAGATTTGGACAAAATTAAAAAAAGTGGAGCTGTCGGCGAAGCGTTCGGTTACTACTTTGATGAAGACGGAGAAGTTGTTCATCGGGTGCAGACGGTAGGCATTCAATTAAAAGATTTGGACCGGGTAGAACACGTTTTCGCCGTAGCTGGTGGAAGCTCAAAAGCAAAAGCCATTCAAGCGTATATGAAACGGGCACCACGTTCGACGATTTTAATTACGGACGAAGGAGCTGCTCGTGAATTACTAAAAATGAAAAACAGTAAATAAAGGTTGTTTTCCTATCTCATCATCCCACTCCATACTCGAAAACAACCTTTAAAATAAACCTTTACACATATAAAAGGAGGACTCTTTAAATGGCAGTAAAAATTGGTATCAATGGTTTTGGTCGAATTGGTCGTAACGTATTCCGTGCAGCACTTAAAAACCCTAACGTAGAAGTAGTAGCTGTAAACGACTTAACAGATGCAAACATGCTTGCTCATCTTTTAAAATACGACTCTGTTCACGGTAAATTAGAAGAGGAAGTTTCTGTTGACGGTGAATATCTCATCGTTGGCGGTAAAAAAATTAAAGTATTAGCAGAACGCGACCCAGCTCAACTTGGTTGGGGTGAACTTGGTGTAGAAGTTGTTGTTGAATCTACTGGTCGCTTCACAAAACGTGAAGATGCAGCAAAACACCTTGAAGCTGGCGCGAAAAAAGTGATTATCTCCGCTCCTGCAAAAGATGAAGATATCACAATCGTTATGGGTGTTAACGAAGACAAATACGACCCAGCAAACCATCACGTGATTTCTAATGCATCTTGTACAACAAACTGCTTAGCGCCATTCGCGAAAGTACTTCACGAAAAATTCGGTATTAAGCGCGGTATGATGACTACTGTACACGCGTACACAAACGACCAACAAATCTTAGACTTACCGCATAAAGACTATCGTCGTGCGCGTGCAGCTGGCGAGTCTATCATCCCTACAACAACTGGTGCAGCAAAAGCAGTAGCGCTCGTATTACCTGAATTAAAAGGTAAATTAAACGGTATGGCGATGCGTGTTCCAACTCCAAACGTTTCTGTAGTAGACTTAGTAGCTGAGCTTGAAAAAGAAGTAACTGCTGAAGAAGTAAATGCAGCTCTTAGAGAAGCAGCTGAGGGCGAATTAAAAGGAATTTTAGCATATAGCGAAGAACCACTTGTTTCTCGCGACTACAACGGTAATACAGCTTCTTCAACAATCGATGCGCTTTCTACAATGGTTATCGATAACAACATGGTAAAAGTTGTTTCTTGGTATGACAACGAAACTGGTTACTCTAACCGTGTAGTAGACTTAGTTGACTACATCGCTCAAAAGGGCCTTTAATAAAAACAAATTCAATAAAGTGTTACACTATTTAATAAAAAGTTAACAAATGTGACATCATTTTTAGATGGAAATGATGGATAAATTATGTCCCAGCATCTATAATAGAGTTGGGATGGAAGGGGAGTAGGGGGGAGTGCCCTCTCCCCGTTTTTCACTTATCAAAGTCCTTCAATGGAAACAAGGAGGTCCTTTTTGATGAACAAAAAAACGGTAAAAGATATTGAACTAAAAGGAAAACGAGTGTTTTGCCGCGTAGATTTTAACGTGCCGATGAAAGACGGTGCGGTTACTGACGACACACGTATTCGGGCGGCTCTACCAACCATTCAATACTTAAAAGAACAAGGGGCGAAAGTCATTTTAGCGAGCCACTTAGGACGCCCAAAAGGACAAGTTGTTGAAGAGTTACGCTTAACTCCAGTGGCTGAGCGCTTACAAGAGCTTCTTGGTGCCCCTGTAGTGAAAGTCGACGAAGCATATGGGGAAGCAGTTCAAGCGAAAATCGCTGAAATGAATGAAGGAGACGTCATGCTTTTAGAAAACGTCCGCTTCTATCCTGGTGAAGAGAAAAATGATCCAGAGTTAGCGAAAGCGTTCGCTGAGCTTGCGGATGTATATGTGAACGACGCGTTCGGTGCGGCTCACCGTGCTCATGCTTCTACTGAAGGTATTGCAAAACACCTTCCAGCTGTCGCTGGGTTCTTAATGGAAAAAGAATTAAGCGTGTTAGGAAATGCGTTATCAAATCCAGAGCGTCCATTTACAGCGATTATTGGTGGCGCCAAAGTAAAAGATAAAATTGGTGTTATTGAAAACTTATTAGACAAAGTGGACAACTTAATCATCGGCGGGGGATTAGCTTATACGTTCGTAAAAGCAAAGGGGTACGAAATCGGTAAATCCCTATTAGAAGAAGATAAAATTGAATTAGCGAAAGAATTTATGAAAAAAGCTGAAGAAAAAGGCGTTAACTTCTATATGCCTCAAGATGTGATCGTCGCTGATGATTTCTCTGAAACAGCGAACACGAAAGCGGTATCCATTGAAGAGATTCCTGCAGATTGGGAAGCGCTTGATATCGGTCCGAAAACGCGTGAACTATACAGCCAAGTGATCAATGAATCCAAACTAGTGATTTGGAACGGTCCAATGGGTGTATTTGAAATGGACCAATTCGCGAACGGAACAAAAGCAGTTGCCGAAGCGTTAGCTAAAGCAGAAGGTACGTATTCGGTTATCGGTGGTGGTGACTCCGCAGCAGCTGTTGAAAAGTTTGGCTTAGCGGATCAAATGAGCCATATTTCTACTGGTGGCGGTGCTTCTCTTGAGTTTATGGAAGGAAAAGCTTTACCAGGTGTAGTGGCATTAGATGATAAATAATCCGCTCAATTGGTAAAGAAATGAATGAAAGGGGGAAGCAAGATGCGTAAACCAATTATTGCTGGTAACTGGAAGATGCACAAAACGTTAAGCGAAGCAAAAGCTTTTGCAGAAGAAGTAAAAGGTCTCGTTCCACCGAAAGAGCGTGTGGATTCTGTCATTTGTGCCCCAGCAATCTTTTTAGAGCGTCTTGTAGAAGTGACGAAAGAATATGATGTCGAAATTGGTGCACAAAACATGCACTTTGAAGAAAGCGGTGCATTTACAGGAGAAATTAGTCCGAAAGCGCTCCAAGATTTAGGTGTAACTTACGTGATTTTAGGGCATTCTGAGCGTCGTGAAATGTTTAACGAAACGGATGACGCTGTTAATAAAAAAGTATTAGCTGCATTTAAATATGATTTAACGCCGATTGTGTGCGTTGGTGAAACGTTAGAACAACGTGAAAATGGCGCAACAAAGCAAGTGGTTGAAGACCAAGTGAAAAAAGCATTAACAGGCTTAACAAACGAACAAGCTAAACAAGTCGTGATCGCTTACGAACCAATTTGGGCGATTGGTACAGGTAAGTCTTCTACAGCGGAAGACGCGAATGATGTATGTGCCCATATCCGTCAAGTGATCGCAAACAACTTTTCTCAACAAGTGGCAGATGCTGTACGAATTCAATACGGTGGCAGCGTAAAGCCAGCGAATATTAAAGAGTTCTTATCACAACCAGATATTGATGGTGCATTAGTTGGTGGAGCTAGCTTAGATCCAAAATCGTTCTTGCAACTATTGGAGGCAGGTAATAATGAGTAAAGCACCTACAGCTTTGATTATTTTAGACGGTTTTGCTTTACGTGATGAAGTAAAAGGAAATGCCGTCGCTCAAGCAAAAAAGCCAAATTTTGATCGTTTCTGGAATAAATATCCTCATACAACGTTAAAAGCGTGTGGAGAAGCCGTTGGATTACCAGAAGGTCAAATGGGGAACTCTGAAGTTGGTCACTTAAATATTGGTGCAGGACGAATTGTGTATCAAAGTTTAACACGCGTGAACATTGCGATCCGCGAAGGAGAATTCGATAAAAATGAAACGTTCCTGCAAGCGATGAATCATGTAAAAGAAAAAGGCACGAACTTACACATTTTTGGCTTGCTTTCTGACGGTGGCGTACATAGCCATATTGACCACCTATTTGCTCTTTTAAAACTTGCGGCAAAAGAAGGCGTTCAAAACGTCTATGTGCACGCGTTCTTAGATGGTCGCGATGTCGGTCCACAAACGGCAAAAACGTACATTCAGCAAACGGAAGAGAAAATGAAAGAGTACGGTGTCGGAAAGTTTGCGACTATTTCTGGCCGTTATTATTCCATGGACCGTGACAAACGTTGGGAACGCGTGGAAAAATCATACCGAGCAATGGTATATGGTGAAGGTCCGAAATATACGAACCCGATCGACTGTATCGAAGATTCCTACCAAAACGGAATCTATGATGAGTTCGTCATCCCATCCGTCATCACAGACGAACAAGGCGATCCAGTAGCAACAATCAAAGACGAAGATGCTGTCATTTTCTACAACTTCCGTCCAGACCGGGCGATTCAAATTTCCAACACATTTACTAACGAAGATTTTCGTTCGTTTGATCGCGGACCGAAGCATCCGAAAAACTTATTCTTTGTTTGCTTAACTCATTTTAGTGAAACAGTAAAAGGGTATGTGGCATTTAAGCCAACGAACTTGGATAATACGCTTGGAGAAGTCATTTCTCAAAACGGTTTAACGCAACTTCGTATTGCGGAAACTGAAAAATATCCGCACGTCACCTTCTTTATGAGCGGTGGCCGTGAAGAGCCGTTCCCTGGCGAAGAACGAATTTTAATCGACTCACCAAAAGTCGCGACTTACGATTTAAAACCGGAAATGAGCGCCTATGAAGTGACCGAAGCGCTGTTAAAAGAAATCGAAGCCGACAAACACGATGCGATTATTTTAAACTTTGCGAACCCAGATATGGTGGGTCATTCCGGTAAGCTAGAGCCGACGATTAAAGCGGTTGAAGCGGTTGATGAATGCCTTGGTAAAGTCGTAGATGCGATTTTAGCAAAAGGCGGCGTTGCAATTATTACTGCTGACCACGGAAACGCTGATGAAGTGGTCACACTTGAAGGAAAACCAATGACGGCGCATACAACCAACCCAGTTCCAGTCATTGTGACAAAAGAAGGCATTGAATTGCGTGAAGGCGGTATTTTGGGTGACTTAGCGCCAACGATGCTTGACCTATTAGGATTAGAACAACCAAAAGAAATGACAGGACAGTCATTAATTAAAAAATAAAAAGGAGAGATGAACATGCCATTCATTACAGAAGTTTATGCTCGTGAAGTACTAGATTCACGTGGTAACCCAACAGTTGAAGTTGAAGTTTACACTCAATCTGGTGCATTTGGTCGTGCCCTTGTGCCAAGCGGTGCATCTACTGGTGAATACGAAGCGGTAGAACTTCGTGACGGAGATAAAAGCCGTTATTTAGGAAAAGGTGTTCTAAAAGCGGTTGAAAACGTAAACGAAGTTATCGCTCCAGAAATCGTTGGTTTTGATGTAACAGACCAAGTAGGTATCGACAAAGCGTTAATCGAGCTTGATGGTACAGAAAATAAAGGAAAACTAGGTGCGAACGCGATCCTTGGAGTATCCATGGCAGTTGCGCGCGCTGCAGCTGACTACTTAGGTGTTGAGCTGTATCAATACTTAGGTGGATTCAACGCAAAACAACTTCCTGTACCAATGATGAACATCTTAAACGGTGGTGCTCACGCAGATAACAACGTGGACATCCAAGAGTTCATGATCATGCCTGTTGGTGCACCAAACTTCCGTGAAGCGCTTCGTATGGGCGCAGAAATCTTCCACAACTTAAAAGCAGTATTGAAAGAAAAAGGTTACAACACTGCAGTTGGTGACGAAGGTGGATTTGCTCCAAACTTAAAATCGAATGAAGAAGCGCTTCAAACAATCATCGAAGCGATTGAACGTGCTGGTTATAAGCCTGGCGAAGAGGTAATGCTAGCGATGGACGTAGCCTCTTCTGAGCTTTACAACAAAGAAGACGGTAAATATCACCTTGCTGGCGAAGGCGTTGTCAAAACGTCTGAAGAAATGGTTGACTGGTATGAAGAGCTTGTTTCTAAATACCCAATCATCTCTATTGAAGACGGTCTAGATGAAAACGATTGGGACGGTCACAAACTCCTAACTGAGCGCATTGGTCACAAAGTACAACTTGTTGGTGACGACTTATTCGTAACAAATACGAAGAAACTTGCAGAAGGTATTGAAAAAGGTGTAGGAAACGCAATCCTTATCAAAGTGAACCAAATTGGTACACTTACTGAAACATTCGATGCGATTGAAATGGCAAAACGTGCTGGCTATACAGCTGTTATCTCTCACCGCTCTGGTGAAACAGAAGATAGCACAATTGCGGATATTGCGGTGGCAACAAACGCTGGTCAAATCAAAACAGGTGCACCATCTCGTACAGACCGCGTAGCGAAATACAACCAATTACTTCGCATTGAAGACCAATTAGCAGACACTGCGCAATACCTTGGTATTAAAGCTTTCTATAACTTAAAGAAATAATCGGTTTAACCGGTGAATGAGGCGCACAAGATGTTAAAATCATCTTGTGTGCTTTTTGTTTAATTTGAATATCTGGATCGAAATTTTTAACTTCTCTTCCGGATACTTTCCGTTTGAACAATTTTACTTTATGTTTGACACAAATTACTTTCAGTTCTGTAAATTTTACTTTATGTTTGGCACAAATTACTTTCAGTTCCGCAAATTTTACTTTCTGTTTGATTTAGCCGACAAATGTCAACAAACAGTCACGGATTAAAGTCTCGTAAGGTTGGCAGATTTTGTTGAGAAAAAGTTTGAATTGTGTTACATTAAAAGTATTGTGATGTTCGTTGCAGGAGGTGGGACTAATGCATACATTCTTAATCGTCTTATTGGTCATCGTATCCATCGCCCTTATTGCGGTCGTTTTATTACAATCAGGAAAAAGTGCTGGACTTTCTGGTGCCATCTCTGGAGGCGCAGAACAGCTTTTCGGTAAACAAAAAGCGCGCGGAATTGATTTAGTACTTCATCGAATTACGATTGTTTTATCCGTTCTATTTTTTGTATTAACGATTGCTGTGACGTATTTTTCATTGTAAAAACACACAATGGATATCCTGACCACATTCGGTCAGGTTTTTCTTTTTTATCGTGAGAAAATTTGAGCAATTGCGAGAAAATAAACCATATCGAAAGGAGTTTTTGTCATGAAAAAAGTCGCACCAAAACCGTTTACGTTTGAAAGCGGTCCTCGTGCCGTTTTACTTCTACATGGATTTACTGGTAGCTCTGCCGATGTTCGTATGCTTGGTCGCTTTTTAGAAAAAAAAGGATATACGTGCCATGCGCCACAATACAAAGGTCATGGCGTGCCACCAGAAGAATTAGTACATACGGGACCGGAAGATTGGTGGCAAGACGTCATGGAAGGATACGAGTTTTTAAAGAGCAAAGGATATGATGAAATTGCGGTCGCAGGATTATCACTCGGAGGGGTATTTTCGTTAAAATTAGGTTACACTGTACCTGTAAAGGGAATTATTCCAATGTGTGCCCCGATGTACATTAAAAGCGAAGAGGTGATGTACGAAGGGGTGCTAGCGTATGCTCGTGAATATAAAAAGTTTGAAGGAAAATCACCAGAGCAAATAGAACAAGAAATGGAAGAGTTTAAGAAAACACCGATGAAAACGCTAAAGGCATTACAGCAATTAATTGCCGACGTACGTCAAAATGTCGATATGATTTATGCACCAACGTTTGTCGTACAAGCCCGTCACGATAACATGATTAATACGGATAGTGCCAATATTATATATAACGAGGTCGAGTCGGACGTGAAGGAGCTGAAATGGTACGAAGAGTCCGGACACGTCATTACGCTCGACAAAGAAAAGGAACAACTACATGAAGATATTTATCAATTTTTAGAACGTCTTGATTGGAACGTGTAGGGGAAATAAAGGAGGAATTTTCCATGGAGAATAAATTAAAGCAGCACGTTGAAAAGCTTCTTCATTATATGAAGGACGAAGCGTATAAGCCGCTCACCGTTCAAGAACTAGAAGAAGCTTTTGGCATAGAAGATTCGGCTGCGTTTAAAGAATTTGTCAAGGCACTCGTATATATGGAAGAGAAGGGGTTAGTGGTTCGGACGAGAAGCAATCGGTACGGATTGCCGGAAAAAATGAATTTAATCCGTGGTAAACTGACAGGACATGCGAAAGGATTTGCTTTTGTCGTGCCGGACGATCCAAATTTAGATGATATATTTATTCCTCCGAATGAGACGAACGATGCCATGCACGGGGACCATGTGCTCGTTCGTGTTTCTAGCGAAAGCTCCGGGGCACGCCGCGAAGGTACGGTCGTCCGCATCCTAGAGCGTGGCATAAAAGAAGTCGTTGGTACGTATACCGAAAGTAAATACTTTGGGTTTGTCATTCCGGACGATAAAAAGCTCGCTAGTGATATTTTTATCCCGAAAAATGCGAATATGGGTGCGGTCGAAGGACATAAAGTGGTCGTAAAAATTACCACCTACCCAGAAGGTCGAAAAAGTGCAGAGGGAGAAGTTATTAAAATATTAGGACATAAAAACGATCCTGGGGTAGACATTTTATCGATTATTCATAAACATGGGTTACCGCAATCATTTCCGGACGATGTGATGAAACAAGCAAATGAGACGCCAGATACGATTTCTGAAGAGGAAATTGCCAATCGTCGGGATTTACGTAATGAAATGATTGTGACAATTGACGGAGCTGATGCAAAAGACTTAGACGATGCGGTAACGGTCAAAAGGTTAGAGAACGGAAACTATAAGCTCGGCGTTCATATTGCGGATGTAAGTTACTACGTCAAAGAAGGCTCGCCTATTGATAGGGAAGCGTTTGAACGAGGAACGAGCGTTTATTTAGTCGACCGTGTGATTCCGATGATTCCACACCGCTTATCGAACGGTATTTGTTCATTAAATCCAAAGGTCGATCGGCTTACGCTTTCTTGTGAAATGGAAATCGATCCACAAGGTGAAGTAATTCATCACGAAATTTTCCAAAGTGTCATTAAAACAACGGAACGGATGACGTATTCCGATGTGAATAAAATTTTAGTCGACAAAGACGAAGAACTGCGTAAAAAATATGAACCGCTCGTACCGATGTTCGAATTAATGGAAGAGCTAGCTTCCATTCTTCGAGACAAGCGAATGAAACGCGGTGCGATTGATTTTGATTTTAAAGAAGCGAAAATCATTGTGAATGAAGAAGGAAAACCAACCGATGTCGTTATTCGGGAACGATCGGTTGCCGAACGTCTCATTGAAGAGTTTATGTTAATTGCGAACGAGACGGTGGCTGAACATTTTCATTGGTTGGACGTTCCGTTCATCTACCGGATCCACGAAGACCCGAAAGAAGACAAGTTGCACCGGTTCTTTGAATTTATTACGAATTTCGGCCTTGTTGTTAAAGGAACAGCCAACTCGGTGCATCCACGCGCGTTACAGGAAATTCTAGAAGCGGTGGAAGGAAAACCGGAAGAAATGGTCGTTTCGACGGTGATGCTTCGTTCCATGCAGCAAGCGAAGTATGACCCAGAAAGCGTAGGCCACTTCGGGTTATCAACCGATTTTTATACCCACTTTACGTCACCAATTCGTCGCTATCCAGACTTAATTGTCCATCGTCTCATTCGGACGTATTTAATTGAAGGAAAAATGGATGAAGCAACCCGGGCGAAATGGGAGCAACAACTTCCAGAAATAGCGCAACATTCGTCCCAAATGGAACGAAGGGCGGTTGATGCGGAACGCGAAACAGACGAGCTGAAAAAAGCGGAATTTATGGAAGATAAAATTGGTCAAGAGTTTGAAGGTATTATTAGCTCCGTCACGAATTTCGGTATGTTTGTGGAACTGCCAAATACCATCGAAGGGCTTGTTCACGTCAGCTATATGACGGACGATTTTTACCGTTACGATGAACGCCACTATGCGATGATTGGAGAACGAACAGGTAACGTCTTCCGGATTGGTGATGAAATTACCGTTCGAGTTATCAATGTGAATAAAGAAGAACGGTCGATTGATTTTGAAATCGTCGGAATGAAAAACAATCGGAAAAAAGAGCGCAATGAAGAATTACGCGTTGTGAAAGCTAAAGAAAAGAAGAAAAAGCAAGGAAAAGAAGAGAAGAAGTCAAAAAAAGAGAAAAAGAAACAAAAATTTTACGAGCAAATTCCGAATAGTAAGCGAAGTAAAAAACGAAGAAAGAAAGGATAACAAGAGGTTAGAGGTTTTTACTTCTAACCTCCTCCTTTCCTGTGTATAATAGTAGGCGATGCGGTAAGAAGGGGGATTTGTGATGCCAAAGGGAGCAGGAAAAGTGATTGCGCAGAACAAAAAAGCCCATCACGATTATTTTATCGAAGAAACGTACGAAGCCGGAATTGTTCTTCAAGGGACGGAGATTAAGTCGATTCGTGCGGGGCGTGTCAACTTAAAAGACGCGTTTGCGAAAATTCAAAAAGGGGAAGTATTTTTACACAACATGCACATTAGTCCGTACGAACAAGGAAACCGTTACAATCATGATCCATTGCGCACACGAAAATTATTACTTCACCGAAAAGAAATAAATAAGTTAATCGGGGAAACGAAGGAAAAAGGATATTCTCTTGTTCCGTTGAAGTTATATATCAAAGATGGATATGCGAAAGTGTTAATCGGCCTTGCGAAGGGTAAGAAAAAATACGACAAACGTGAAGACTTGAAGAAAAAAGCCGCCCAACGCGAAATCGAAAAAGCATTCAAAGAGCGTCAGCGTGGGTACTAACAGTATTTAACAATTGCAAAACTGGCTTCATGTGATATAATATTAATTGTCTTCACTCATGAAGCCAAGCACTTAAGTTTCATTTACCTCGTCTCTAACACGGGGACGTTACGGATTCGACAGGGGTAGATCGAGCTTAAGTTGCGAGCCGGAGGGATCGTCTCCGTCATCAACGTCACCTAAATATAACTGGCAAAGAAAACTACGCTTTAGCTGCTTAATTAACGCAGCTAGCTCCTCCTTCCATCGCCCATGTGGAAGTGTAGGGGTTCAACCAAGTGGGCTACGCCGGATTCCGCCGCCTGAGGATGAAGGAAGAGACCAATCAGGCTAGCTGGTCGGACGCCTGTCGGTAGGCAGAAGATGCAGCGAAAAATAATATACCGACTACGCTCGTAGACGCTTAAGTGGCGATATCTCTGGACGTGGGTTCGACTCCCACCGTCTCCACCAAAATACATAATTGGTGGTTACTTACGATATTGTTACTTGAAGCATAATTTTGCTGAAACGGCAACGATATGCTTCCAAATACTAACGGCAATAATATACTTCAAAACAGAAAAGTACCTCGTTTTAATGAACCATAACCCGAATTATGGACACTAAATAAAAAAGTGCCCTAATTCGGGTTTTTTATGTCTTTAGATGCAAAACCCGTTAATAAAGGCATTAGATGAACGGAGGATAACCATTAACAGGAAGTTATGTTCGGAGTTTTAAATAAAAGAATTGGAGAAGAACCCTCATGTGGTGCGGGGGTTCGGAACGTTTTAAACCTTTAGAGTAAAAGCAGTGAAGGAGTATCAGAACGTCAAACTTACCAAATCTTATATCCGGAAAAAAAAGTAGTGGCAGCAACTATTTCGAATGTTTAGGTTTTATAAATTACATTATTAATCCTTAATACACCAGTCTTGGCAAGGATATGCTTCAAAGTGTGGCAAAAATATGGTTTAAGTTACAGATATGATCAAGGACTTACCGATAGCGGTGAGTCCTTTTTGATTTTCTAGAGTATATTACTTCTCTATCTAAGGCAGCTTTTTGTATTAAAATGAATTAACCATGGAAGGTAAAAATATAAATACAAAATAGAAAAGGAGGCGCACCTATTGGCAACGCCTCCTGTATAATTAGTTTTCTAAGAAATATTTTTCAATATCGTCTAACATTAAGTTAGCTGCTAATACACCACCAGCTGTATTCCAAATGGTGTCGCTTACTTTGTATACTTTTCCTTGTTTAGCCACATTTAAGTTTTGGAATAATGGATCGTTAATCCAATCTTCTTCAACCTTTAAGGCTTCCCCGTCACCAGTTTCATAAGTGAAGTAGAAGAGAATGTCCCCATCCATTGCCGGGATGCGTTCTTTTGTTACGCCTTTTTCTGCAAAGTCATTAACGTCTTGTGATTCCGGGCGGGCAAAGCCTAATTGATCTAAAATCACGCCAGAGAAAGAGTCTTTATGGTAAATACGTACGTCACCAGCCAAGAAGCGTACGATGGAGACTTTCATATTTAATTTATCTCCTAATTTTTCCTTTAATTCTTCAATACGATTGTTGTATGCATTCATAACCTCTTGGCCTTTTTCTTCTTTATTAACAGCTTTTGCATATAGCATAAAGTTTTCTTTCCAGTCGCCTTTTAATGTTTCGGCAAAAACAGTTGGAGCAATGGTACTTAATTGCTCATAAATTTGCTCTTGACGTAACTTGTTTCCAATAATTAAATCTGGTTTTAATGCTGCAATCGCTTCTAAGTTAGGTTCGCTCTCTGTACCAACATCTTTTACGCCTTCCATTTGATCTTTAATATGGTCATACCAAGGGTCTCCAGTCCAAGATTGAACCGCACCAACCGGTTTCACACCTAATGCTAATAAAGCTTCCGTTCCTTCGTTTGTTAAAATAACGACACGCTCTGGTGTACCTTTAATTTCTGTAGTACCCATCGCATGCTCAACTGTGTAAGCAGTTGTTTCTTCCGTTTTTGCTTCATCTTTATTAGACTCCGTCTCTTCTTTTTGAGCGCCGCCGCAACCGGCAAGTACGAAGAGAAGAGCAAAAACAAGGGATGCTAAAAAAGTAAATTTATTTTGTTTATGCATTATGTATTCCCTCCATCATGTGATAATAATTTTCATTTACGAATATGATAATACTGCTAATGAGAATCATTGTCAATATAAAAATGAAAATGATTTTCAATATTATTGACATTGATAGTCATTATTACATAGACTTAAAGTTGGAAACTTAATAATTAAAGGAGAAGCTATCAAACATGGTTCTGAATACTACTGGGAGACGAACCGCAGGGTTGATCATTTTTTCTTTCTTATTAATAGGTTTTATGTGTATGAGCATTGTCTATGGCTATACCGATACAAGCTGGAAAACAGCTATTGAAGCTTTTACCAATCCTAATGGCTCGAACGAGCATATTATCATTGAAACCGTACGGCTGCCAAGAGCACTGATTGCCGCCGCTGTTGGTGCGAGTTTGGCAATAGCGGGTGCGCTTATGCAAGCTCTGACGAAAAATCCACTTGCTTCACCAGGATTATTCGGGATAAATGCGGGTGCAGGTTTTTTCATTGTATTATTTGTAAGTATATTTCATGTTAGTTCCTTACAAATGTTCACTTGGCTTGCATTTCTTGGTGCTGCGCTTGCGTCATTAATTGTATTTATCATTGGTTCTATCGGACGTGAGGGAATGACGCCGCTAAAGTTGACATTAGCTGGAGCTGCTGTAGCAGCATTATTTTCTTCCTTAACACAAGGTTTGTTAGTAGCAAATGAAACAGCGCTGGAGCAAGTGTTATTTTGGCTTGCAGGTTCCGTTTCTGGCAGAAAGCTTGAAATGTTAGTACCAGTATTACCATATTTGTTAATTGGATGGATTGCCTCTTTTGCTTTTGCACGAAAGGTGAACGTATTGACGATGGGCGATGATGTGGCAAAAGGGCTGGGGCAACGGACCGAGCTCGTTAAACTTGGGATTACTCTAATAGTAGTTTTATTAGCAGGGGGGGCTGTAGCAGTAGCCGGACCAATCGGATTTATCGGTATCGTTGTTCCTCATCTAGCTCGAGCATTAGTCGGAATTGATCATCGCTGGCTGCTTCCATATTGTGGTCTTCTAGGAGGAATTTTATTAATCGCAGCAGATATTGCGGCACGATACATCATTATGCCTCAGGAAGTGCCGGTTGGGGTAATGACGGCATTTATCGGTACGCCATTTTTCATCTATATTGCCCGTAGGGGGATATTAGCAAAATGAGAAAGTATATACCGTTTCGATTGGGAAATACCATTTCATTTTTAATAGATAAAAATGCATTAATTACTAGTTTCCTATTATTATTAGGTGTGTTAGTAACATTTATCATTAGTACAGGCAGCGGAGAAATGTATATTTCACCGTTAAAAGTGGTGAAGACGTTATTTGGAAATGGGTCAGAAATGGAACAAATTGTCATATATTCATTTCGATTGCCACGAATCGTAACTGCTCTTTTAGTTGGAATGTCCTTAGCGGTAGCTGGTGCGATACTGCAGGGAATGATTCGCAATCCATTAGCTTCACCAGATATTCTCGGGATGACTGCAGGAGCCTCCCTATTGGTAGTTCTCTTCTTTGCGATTTTTAGTGATAAAAATAATTCTTTGATCATCAGTATACATTGGCTGCCGCTTGGAGCATTTATCGGCGCTACCATTGCCGCTATACTTGTATATATCCTTGCTTGGAAAAACGGGATTGTTCCGATGCGGCTTGTCTTAATCGGAATTGGTATAACTGCATTAATGCAAGCAGGTACAACCCTTTTTATGATACTGGGCCCGATCTATCGCGCAAGCCAAGCGAATATTTGGATTACCGGCACTGTATACGGAGCCACATGGAAAAATATTGCTATATTAGCGCCGTGGACGATTCTTCTTTTACTTATTAGTTTTGTTTCTGCAAGAAAGCTGAACATTCAAGAGCTGGGAGATGAAATTGCGTTAGGAGCAGGTGTGTTGCTTCAAAGACAAAGAGTTTTCTTATTATTGTTGAGTACGGCATTAACGGGCGGTGCAGTCGCTTTTGCAGGAGGAATCGGCTTTGTCGGTCTTATGGCACCTCACATGGCGAGGAGACTAGTAGGTTCATCGTTTGGGGCGTTGTTGCCTGTTTCCGCTCTTCTTGGTGCCATATTGGTAATGGCAGCTGATTTATTTGGGCGTACTTTATTTGCACCATTGGAAATCCCGGCTGGTGTATTTACTGCGGCTATCGGCGCTCCATACTTTATTTATTTGCTTTATAAAAGCAGAAATTCATAGCGAGGTGCAAAACAAATGGATGCTTTGGAAACGAAATCTCTTACATTGTCCTATGGAAATACGATCATCATTAATGAGCTCGACTTAAAAATTCCTAAAGGGGAAATCACCGTCTTTATTGGCGGAAATGGGTGCGGTAAATCGACATTGCTTCGTTCGTTAGCTCGACTTTTGAAGCCGATGAATGGCACCGTTCTGTTAGAGGGCAAAGAGATTAGTAAATTATCAACGAGAGAAGTAGCGAAGAAATTGGCCATTCTTCCACAATCTCCTACAGCTCCAGAAGGATTGACGGTGCTGCAGCTTGTTAAACAAGGACGTTATCCATATCAGAACTGGTTTAAACAATGGTCGGAAGATGACGAGAAAAAGGTACAATTTGCATTAGAAGTAACGGGTATGAAGGAATTGGCTGAACGACAAGTCGACTCGCTTTCTGGAGGACAACGCCAACGTGCTTGGATTGCCATGACTCTTGCACAAGATACAGACATTATTTTATTAGATGAACCAACTACTTATTTAGATATGACGCATCAAATCGAAATTCTTGATCTGTTATTTGAGCTAAACGAAAAAGAAAAGCGAACGATTATCATGGTGCTTCATGATTTAAATCTCGCTTGTCGTTATGCACATCATATTGTTGCGATTCGTGATAAAAAAATCTATGCTCAAGGCAAGCCTGAAGATATTATTACTTGTCAATTAGTAAAAGACGTATTTCAAATGGACTGCCAAGTAACGCATGATCCGCTCTTTGGTACACCGTTATGTATTCCGTATGGTAGAGGAAGATGTATTTTACAAAAGGAAGGCGTTTCATAGTGCTTATTTCAGAACAAGAAATAAAAGAACTAAAAAAATATCGTCTTTCGACCGATCGAAGTGATTCAGTATTATCTGTTCGCGCCGATCAATTGATGAAACAAGACTCGTTGGCTGCATACTTAAGAATGGTGCAACAAAAAATGGATATTCCGAATTTACCTACCACAGCATCCATGTTGATGAAACGCTATAGCTTTTTAGTTGTCATGACACTTTATGCGATGTCCATCTGGGATAAACGGCTACATATTCAACCAGAGAATGTATGGTTAGAAACGGATGATGTATCAGAAAAATGGCTGCCTACATTTCGACTTGACAAGTTAGAATGCAGCCAGCTAGACTCCGATCGACAACAATGGCGCTGTGAAACAATCCGGATTCTCTTTGCAAATCATATACATCCTCTGATTGAACTTCTCTTTCAGACAACAAAGCTGTCTAAGCTCATACTCTGGGAAAATGTAGCCATCTATGTTTTCTGGTTGTATGAAACCCTTTTAGCAGATGAACAATATACTCATATGACTGAAAAGCTTCTTGAAGACTTTCATTTTGTCATTCAAGAGGCACGAGGAGAACTTTTTGGGGGATATCAAAACAATCCATTGTCACGTTTTTGGAAAGACAAAACTTATTCAATCCCCCACCAAAAAAACATTCGTATTCGTACAACCTGTTGTTTGTACTATCAAACAACTAAAGATGGCTCTCGTTGTTTATCTTGTCCGCTTCTGTGTAAATCCTAAAATGTTAAACATTCTAAGGTTGATGATTTAAATCGTATATGTATATTTAGTCATCAGCACATTTTTTCACACCTGCTTTTCCGTTGCAGATAGCCATCTTCCAAATTTAACTCTCTATTTAACAAAAGTTCCATCTCTTCCAAATCTTCTCGTAACACAACCGGGTCTTTGTCTGACCAGTTTACTTGATAGACAAAGTAGTAATCTTTAATGGGTCTAAAAACAACAACCGAATGAGGAAATTTGGAAAAATGTGCTTTAATATTGTATTTTCTTGTATACGTCCAATCTAACAATTCCATATCATCACCTATGTACATTTGTAGAGAATTTTTTGAGCCGATGCAAGTAAAATTTGTTTTTATTAATTGTAGGTATGTAGATTCAAAGAAAAAAGGACTCTCTTTTGTTCGCCCATTGACTGACAAAAGAGAGTCCTTTTCTTAATGTTACTTTTCTTTATTTGGATGCAAATACCGGCGATCTTTCATAAATAACCGCCAAAAATAGATAAATCCAGGAAACAAAATTGAAAAACCGACAATATAGGTCACAAACAAAGCTCGAAATGTATTCGGATGAGTGAAGGCTGATTGAATCGTAATGTCGGGATAAATCATATACGGTAAATGAGCTTTTCCATACGCATAGCTGGCGAAAAAATATTGCAATACAATTGCCACAACAGCTAGTCTCGGCCATCCCAATTGCTGTTTATTTTTCCGGGAAGGGAGAAACAAGGCTCCTCCAGCAATAAAAAACATCGCAACGGAAGCGAACAACCACGGCCAATAGTTCATCATCCCTTCGAAGAGCCACCGGGCTTCCACACGCATCGTGATCATAATCAATATCGACATCACTAATGCCAATGGGCCAATGAGAAGAGCGTCCCGACGATATATGTTATACGCTTCTTGTTCATTCGCTTCATTGGAGTAATCCGCTAGTAAAAGGGAGGATAGAAACAGGGTGCTTGTGATCGCAAAACCAATAAACGCATATTCGTGGGGGCTTGTAAACAAATAATCTAAGCGAAGTCTAACGATGCCGTTTACAGTTTCAATATAAGAACCATGTGTAATCGGTAAGACGCTGATGAGCAGGGCAGGAATAAGTAGCCCGCTTATGCCAGAGATATAGACGAGTATTTTTTCATATTTTGGCGCCAAATGGGAAAACACAAGAAATGCGCTCCGAATCGCGAGCAATAATAAGATGATGCTACCCGGGATTAACAACACCGTTCCAAGCGTATACGTCGCCCCCGGGAAAAAACTAACAAGGGCGACGACAATCGCGACAATAAATACATTGGTCACTTCCCATGTAGGAGATAAGTAACGGTTAGCAATTTTCGTTGCATTTGTTTGCGGTCGATTCATATACAACATGGACCAAAAGCCAGCCCCGAAATCCATCGTGGCCATCACGGCGTAAATAAAAATAAATCCCCATAAAATTGAGATGGCAATCAGTTCATCCGTCATAAGCTTCTCCTCCTATCCTTGTAGAGTTTGTTCCCTGTTTCCAAGCAATTCGTGTTCTAGAGCATGTCGTCGGAAATAACTATTGAGCACAAGGACAACAGCCACTAGTAAAAAGACGTAAATCGCCGTAAATAAAATAAAGAGTGTTCCTAAATTGGTAGATTGGGTTACCGCTTCTTCCGTGGTCATCATGTGATAAATGACCCACGGTTGTCGACCTGTACAGGCAAACACCCAACCAAACTCAATCCCGAGCATTGCCAGCGGCCCTGCTGTGACGGCGGTCCACATAAACCATTTTGGAAAGTCGATTGTTTTACGAATTTTGTTCCATACAAAGCCGACGACGGAAAGAAGGAGAAGAAACATTCCAATACCAACCATTGCATTAAATAAAGTATGAACGATAAGTGGTGGCCACCATTCTTCCGGAAAATCATTCAGTCCCACTACAACCGTATCGAAACTGTTTCCAGCCAAAAAGCTTAGTAGCCATGGAATTTCAATGCCCCATTTGACCGTTTGTGTTTCTCGGTCCGTAAACCCACCAATAACGAGTGGAGCATGGGATTGTGTTTCAAACAAACCTTCCGCAGCCGCTAATTTTTCCGGTTGATATTCATGAAGCAATTGAGCGGACTCGTGTCCGTTAATAGCTGTTAACAGAGAAAAAATTCCTCCGATTGTTAATCCGAGCATGAGCGCTTTTTTATGAAATAAACGAACGCGTTCTTGATGACGGCTTTTCAGCATTTTAAAGGCAGCAATTGAGGCAATCGCGAATGCTCCTGTCATATATGCGGAGACAACGACATGACCAGCAGTAACAAAAAAGCTTGGATTAAAAAACGCCTTCCAGGGGTCGACATCGACAATTTCCCCATTTTCGATACGAAAGCCGGTCGGTGTTCCTTCAAATGCATGGACGTTTGTAATTAAAATGGCAGATGCTACGGCACCTATGGCGACGAACGTGACGCTCACGATGCGCATAGTTGGAGAAATCCTATCAGCTGCATAGACGTAAATGGACATAAATAGTGCTTCGATAAAAAAGGCATATATTTCAATCTGAAAAGGAAGCGACATCACTTTTCCGACAACTTCCATAAATCCAGGCCAAAGCAACGATAACTGCACACCAGCAATCGTTCCCGATGGAATTGCGATACCAAGAAGGATCGCTAACGCTTTTGTCCATCGATTTGCCATAAGGGCATAATCGCGATCTTTTGTTTTTTGATACATAAGCTCAGCAAATAAAATCATGAGCGGAATACCCACACCTAATGTTGCGAAAATAATATGAAACGCCATCGTCGTCCCAAACAAAGTTCTCGCCGTAAGAAGATGATCCATGAATCCAATCCCCACCTTTCCCTTTTAACCAACATCGTATAGTAGTTTGACTTCAAAAAAGGGAAAATATGTATACGTCAAATGTTTTTAGCAAAAAAGGATAAAAAATCAAAAATAGGGACAGTCCCTCAGTACGTTAACGTACTGAGGGACTGTCCCGCGATGCTTTAAAGGGATAAATTACTCTTTGTTTGACCAATCGCACTAATAACAGCACCAATGGCTTGTATCCAGCTACCGATGAAGTCTAATGTTTGACCATTTTTCCCTTTTCGGTTAGCGTTTGTTGAGAGTGCTTGGAGTGAGTTTCCGATGGCTTGTAGTAAATTTCCGTATATAGCATACAGTCCATTGTATGATGGCTCCTGTTCTATGGCATATACAAATACAAGTCCTCCACCGAGAGCTTGAAGTAAATTTCCTTTTGTCGAAAGTTCTTTTTCTGTCGTTTCATGACCACTTAATAGTCCGATTAAAACGGTCGAATTACCAATGGACTGAATCATATTTCCAAGTTTATTTAAATTATATTTTTCTGCATCGGCTTCTAAGGCATTCCCAGTTGCTTGAAGCACATTTCCCAATATATCCAAATCATTACGTGTAGCTTCACGAAGTGTTGTTGACGGAGTACTAGCAATGGCCGAAAGGATGGTACCGATTGCTTGAATCCAAGCACCAAACACAGCCTTTTCTTTGTTGTTCATGAAAAGACCACCTGTCAAATCATTACACATCAGTGTATTCAATTAGACTGTGGTTGGTGAGCCTTTATTATCTGTACGGTAATGTATCTAAACTTCTTGAAAATACGTATTTAGTAGACATATCCATCCATTTTTTTGTGAAAAAATATCCTATCGGTGCATAACCAATTTTCAAAGTTTTTAAGAAAATCGGAAACAACAAAGGAACGAAATATAAAATGTCATTTTAATATTAAATAGAGCCCTCTTGTAATGAGCAAGAGGGCTAGACTTCCATTAAAGCTCAACGAGAGGAAACGATAAAATCACCGTTGTTCCTTTTCCTTCTTCACTTTGAATGTCCATCGTTCCATCATGGAGATTGACGATTTCTTTCACAATGGAAAGACCGAGTCCAGTTCCACCAGTTTTTCGAGAACGCGACTTATCGGTTCGGTAAAAACGTTCCCCGATTCGGTCTAAATCTTGTTTAGGAATACCAATTCCGTGGTCCCGAATTGTTAATTCCGCTTGATTGTCTTGTTGAATCAAACGAATATGAATCGTTCCGTGATCATAAGAATATTTGATGGCGTTGTCAATAACGTTATAAAGAACTTGCTGTAAGCGATTCAAGTCTCCTAGGATGATCACTTCATCGTCTAAATCGGTTTTTACGATAATATTTCTCATCGTAAGTGACGGAGTAAACAGCTCCAGCGAATCTAAAATCAATTGTGAAAAGGCAATGGGCTCTTTTTGAAGCGTTAAGTTAGGGTCTTCTAATTGATTTAATTGTAGTAAGTCGTGAATGAGCTTTTGCATCCGTTTCGCTTCTTTATCAATCAGCTGTAGGTGATTTTTGGCCTCTACTTTTAATTCATATGCTTCATCTAGTAAAAGCCGGGTATACCCTCCAATATACGTGAGCGGCGTTCTTAGTTCATGCGCCACATTGGCTAAAAATTCTTTCTTACGCTCATCTTGTTTTTCAAGCGACTCGGTCATTTTATTAAAGGCTGTGGCTAATTCGCCAATTTCATCGGATGTTTCCACCTGTATCCTTTTTGAGAAGTTTCCACGCCCGACTTCTTTGGCAAATTCTCGCATCATTCGTATCGGATTAAAAATAGACCGAACAAAATAATTTACTATTATATATAAGACGATGAAAAAGAAGGTTCCCGTAATCACTAAAACAGGAATTCCTTTACGAAACACTTCGGGGATTTCGGCTAACGGAACATAAATATAAATGAAGCCGATTAATTGTTCTTCATGGGTTAATGGAAAAATCGCTCCGACAATATTCCGCTTAAATTCGTGTACGTATCCTTCTTTCAATACATATTGACCGTTTAATAATTTCTGTTCATCCGCATCACTTAACAGATGTTCATAATCAATTCGATAAGGAAAATATTGATCTAATTCTTCTAATTGATCCACGGCAATGACTTCGTATGAGGAGATAACGTTATACCAGTCGATTTTTTCTTTAATGTCACCACTAAGGGACCCGTAATGAAAATGAGCGGCGGTTCGTTGTCCTTCGTTAACAAGCCGTTCTTTTACGCTACGAATGTATAAATCTTTATATAAAAAGTGAATGAACAAAAACGAAAAGAGGATGGAAAAGATAAAACTAAAAAGAAAAAGTGTTAACACTTTTTGACTAATAGAAAGCTTCTTTATCTTCACGTTCACTTTGGCACCTCAAACTTATACCCTAGTCCCCATACTGTTTCAATAAGATGACCATGCTCTTTTAATTTCAATCGAATGGTTTTAATATGCGTATCCACTGTTCGCTCACTTCCTTCATAAGCTGGCCCCCAAATGTGATCGAGCAATTGGCGACGGGAAAAAACGGTCCCCTTATTTTTCGCTAAAAACAACAACAAGTCAAATTCTTTTTGGGTGAATGCTAGCTTTCTTCCTTCAACAGTAACAACTCGTCCTTGTAAGTCTATTTGTAAAGGTCCATATGTTACGACTTGATTCTTGTTTTCATGTTGCCGTGTTCTTCGAAAAATGACTTCCATCCGAGCTAATAGTTCAGCGGGATTAAAAGGCTTAACCATGTAATCATCTCCACCTAGCTTTAAGCCTTTCACTTTATCTTCATCGTCCCCTTTAGCAGTTAAAAAAATAACTGGGATATCGAGGTGAAAATAATTGCGCATTTCTTTAACTAACGAAAAACCATCGAGATACGGCATCATGACATCGACAATCAGCATATCTGGATGCTCATGTTTTACTAAGTTGAGAGCCTCCATTCCGTCTTTTGCTTCCAAACATGTATAGCCTTCTCGATTTAAAAATGTTTTTATAAGTTCCCTCATTTGGTCTTCATCATCGACAATTAGTACTTTTAGTGAATTCAATGTTACTAACTCCTTTTTTGCCTTTATGTTATTCCTTCTATAGCCATTCTATATAATTATAAAACGAAATTATGAAGTATGTTTGAAGTCTTCTAAGTAGAAACAAATACTTGTTTAAGAAACATCCGTTAATAATAAATTTTTTTAACCACTTTCACATCGAATGGAATTATATAAGAACCTCAGGACAATACTTAAAATAGGGTTCGGCTCAAGATTTTTTTATATATTAATTCTTCTAAATTTAGGCGGTGATAGTATAACAATACAAATATAATGATCATAATTTATTGGTTAATCTGTATAATGTTGTTAATCAATAATTAAGACACGTGTTAATAGCCTAACGTTTATTGAAAAGCGCACGATCACCTTTACAAAAACGACCATCCATTTCATTACCACATAAACTAAGGAGGTATATAATTATGAAAGCGCTTATATTCCGTGGACCAGGAAAGATCGAGTGGGGAGAGAAGGACAAGCCGACGATTCAGAAACCGACGGATGCAATTGTCAGAATCACAAAAACGACGATTTGCGGCACAGATTTGCATATTTTAGGTGGTGATGTACCAGCGGTAACGGACGGCCGAACCTTGGGACACGAAGGTGTTGGAATTGTAGAAGAAGTGGGCACGGATGTCAACAATTTCAAGCCAGGCGACAGAGTACTGATTTCTTGTGTCACTTCCTGTGGAAGATGTGATTATTGTAAAAAAGCGATGTACGCTCATTGTGAAAACGGCGGTTGGATTTTGGGGCACCTAATCGACGGTACCCAGGCGGAATACGTCCGCATCCCTTATGCTGATACAAGCCTGTATCACATTCCTCCGGGAAGCGAAGAGGAAGCACTAGTCATGTTAAGCGACATTTTTCCAACGGGTTTGGAAATCGGAGTGATTAACGGTGAAGTTCAGCCGGGGGATGTGGTCGCTATTGTCGGGGCCGGACCAGTCGGGATGGCGGTACTCTTGACAGCACAACTATATTCGCCAGCGGAGATCATCATGGTCGATCTTGACGACAATCGCTTGGAGCAGTCCAAAAAGTTCGGGGCGACCAAAACAGTTAACAGCTCCAAAGGAGATGCAGTTGAACAAGTGATGGAATTAACGGATGGAAAGGGTGTCGATGTAGCGATTGAAGCTGTCGGGTTCCCAGTGACTTTTGACATCTGTCAGCAAATCTTGAAGCCTGGCGGAAGGCTAGCCAATGTCGGTGTACACGGTAAGCCTGTTGATCTGCGCTTGGAACAATTGTGGCTCCGTAATGTCAAGATCACGACCGGTCTGGTAAGTACGAGCACGACACCGATGTTATTAAAGACAGTAAATTCTGGGAAGATCAAACCACAACAGTTGATCACCCACCGCTTTCCACTTGACCAGATCATGCAGGCGTACGATGTGTTTCGTAATGCTGCTAAAGAAAAAGCGATGAAAGTGATTTTATACAACGATTGACTCTATTGGTGGGTAAAGGAACGGTTTCAACATGTCCCTTTACAGAGATTGATGATAAATCCCTTGTCCATTACTGAGGGAAGGGGTTCAAATTCAGGCTATCACGCCAGCCCTACAATAAAAGTTGGTATAAACCAAATTTTCTGTAAATCGCAATTCTTTTTAGTTTCCGATAAAAAAAAAGACAGATAAAACATTTCATCTGTCTGTTTACAAATTTATGGCTTAATTTTTGAGTTTTAGGTACTATTAAGGTGAACTCCAGATTAAACCCACAATATATACCCATAAAACATATACTGTGACTGAAACTACATTTAGCCATATTGCCAGTTTAATCAACCATCCTGACTCTTTTGTCTTTTTTCCAATTAAACCAAGAGTTGCACCTATGAGCCATAAAAAGATCATAAGGTACCCGTTTGGATTTTTAGAAAATACAATCACGAATACACTTAAAATCCATGACACCAATGACAAATACTTAAACAAAACAACCCCCCTTTTTATTACTTTTAATGAAATATATAACAATAATAACATAAAATAAAAAAAGATGCTGAATTTGATTCAGCATCTTTTTATAAATTAAATCATTAACATAACCATCCACGTGGTTCGAAATAAGTGTTAATTTGAAGCCAACTCCAATAATCTTGATTTTGATATGGGTCAATACAATTAGCGAGTTCTTTATCGCAAAAATGGGATCCATGCTGCGACAAAGAAATTTGTGACTGTGTAAGACGTAATATGTCTGTAGACTACGTAGCATATACAGAAATTTATGAAGCATTCCATCATTCGGCTGCTAACTGCTAATTATTGATAATGATATGAAAGTTTTTTGACTCATCAATATACAACTACAACAAGCTCTTTACCCTTAACATGGGTAAAGAGCTTTTTTAACGTCTTACACTTTCTAAGAAATTCAACTTTTCTCATAATGATACGTCATAACGAAAATAACGAGTAAAAAATTGCCAGACACTCTGATGAAATTTAATATGCATTTTTAGAGATTAACAACAGATAGTCGTTTCGAAACAGTATCCTTTTGACAGAGTTCAGAAACGATACTAAAGATAGGGGAATTAATAAACGTATTTGCTTACTTTAACGATATTCCCAGCGCATTACGTTACGATATTGTTACAAAAGTACGCCGACTAAAACGTCTACAATCAATGGGGAAGGTAGAATAAGGGAATAAGGTATGATAGTTGTTCTATGGAACATAATTTATAATCGAGTCAACAAATATGGTGGGTGAAGGGTGTTTCGTATGGAGATGGAGTGGCACGACTTCCCAAGAATTTGTGAGCAACGGACATGTAATTTTTTCAGTATTTTTTTATTTGTTCTTGGATCTTTACACCGTCTTCTGTTAAATAAATTCGCGTTAACTTCCCTTCATTTTCACGAACGACTAGCTTTTTTAGTTCTAATTTTTTAACAAAACGAGTACTTGTAGAAGGAGCAATATGCAATTTTTCGCTTAGTTCTTTTTGGGTTATTCCTGGATGGGCATGTACGGTCATAAATAAAAAGGCGTATGTCGGCGAAAGCCCAATTGGGGCAAATTCTTCTTCAGCCATTTTATTCATGATTCGGGCTAATCGATTGGCTGAAAAATAAAGGCATTCACAAAATAAATGGTCCAATCGTATCACTCCACTTAGGTTAATTGTATGTACAACTTACTAAAAAAGCGATTGGTCAACTACAGAAAAAGGGAGGGACCTTGTTGAATCTTGTGCAAGCGGTAATTTTGATGGGGATGAGTTTATGGGGCTTATGGATCGTCGAAGACAGATGGAAAGAATCTTTAACCAAGACCGTAATAATGGGAAATAGTCTATTTTTTGGTTGCTGGGTAACACAATGGTGGCATCAACAATCGTTGTATTCAATGCTGGTTGGTACGATGGCCGGGATGGTCATAGGTGGAGGGTGGTCCGGCACATCTTTTCATCTTCGGACTCAAGGAATGATGTCTGGATTAATGGCTGGTATGATGGGAGCCATGCTGGGGGTCATGACACCTTTTCCACAACTTGTACACGCCCTGACGTTTTTATTTCTTCTTGCTCTATTTCTGCAATGGAGAATTGTGTACCAGCAATTCATTGAACGCCGGACAGAAAGAAAAGTCCAATTTCTATACGTTCTCTTTTTGTTGCTTATTGGGTTTCTTTTTTTCGAGCTATGGGAGATTGCCCAAGGAGAGTTGATGGAACAACATAAGCATTGATGTTCATACTCTATATTCTAGAGGTTATAGACTTACGCTTCGTCGTAAGTCTATTTTTTCATAATAAGAAAGAATTTTTACTTGCTTATTTAAAAAAGATGACCTACAATGTAATTCGTAATCATTACGTTTTACATAAGGTTTAAATCGTAATGATTACGCATTAAAAAAGGAAGGGTGTTTGAATGGATCCACGTATTCCGGTGACCGTGTTAAGCGGGTATCTTGGTTCTGGGAAGACAACGCTGTTAAATCATATTTTGGCTAATCGAGAACATAAAAAAATCGCCGTGATTGTGAATGATATGAGTGAAGTGAACATCGATGCTTCCTTAGTAAAACGAACGGAAGAAAAGATGGTAGAGCTACAAAATGGCTGTATTTGCTGTACGCTCCGTGAAGATTTAATGATAGAAGTCGAAAAGCTCGCGAAATCAGGCGACATTGATTATATTGTAATCGAATCGACAGGTATTTCTGAACCTATTCCAGTAGCGCAAACCTTTACATATGTTGATGAACAATTAGGAATTAATTTGTCCGAGTTTTGCCGTCTGGATACAATGGTAACCGTCGTCGATGCGAACCGTTTCTGGCATGATTTTTCTTCAGGGGAAACGTTACTTGACCGTAAGCAGGCAACAGATGAAAATGATACGCGTGAAGTGGTCGATTTATTAATTGACCAAATCGAATTTGCCAATGTTATAGTCCTAAATAAAATTGACCTTGTTGAGGAAAACACGGTCCGGGAATTAAAAGCGGTTATTCAAAAACTGAATCCAGAAGCGAAAATTATTGAGGCCGCTTATGCTAGAGTCGATTTGAATGAGCTATTAAATACGCATCTATTCGATTTTGAGAAGGCTAGTCAGAGCGCTGGGTGGATAAAAGAATTAAATGAAGAACACACCCCGGAAACGGAAGAATACGGAATCTCCTCATTTGTATATCGAAGAAGACGCCCGTTTCATCCAGAGCGTTGGATGAAATGGCTAGAAGATTGGCCTGTCGAGGTTGTTCGTGCCAAAGGGTTCTTCTGGTTAGCAACACGTAATGATATAGCTGGATTATTATCACAAGCTGGTCCATCTATTAGTATTGAGGCGGCTGGCGAATGGGTTGCTGTATATCCGGAAGAAGAAAGAGAAGCCATTTTCAAAGAAGAGCCAGAGCTTTTAGAAAAATGGGATTCAACGTTTGGGGATCGTATGACAGAAATTGTGATGATCGGTGTCGATATGAATCGAGAAGCAATCGAACAATCATTAGATCAATGCTTATTAACTGATGAGGAAATGGAACAAGATTGGTCTTTATGGGAAGACCCCCTTCCACCTTTTACAGTCATGCAATAACAAAAGGAGGATTATCAATGAGAGTAAAAGTGACATTAGCATGCACAGAAACAGGGGATAGAAACTACATCACTACGAAAAATAAGAAGAAAAATCCGGAACGTTTGGAACTTATGAAATATTCTCCTCGTCTCAAGAAACATACGTTACATCGTGAGACAAAATAGTGCAGGGTATATTTGAATGAGTGATTTACGGATTAAATATGTTTTCCATTTAATCCCTTAAACATTTAATTACGCTCACCTTTTACACAAATGTTATCCTTCCATACGACAAGATATAAAAACAAAAGCACTAAAGAATATGGTTTCTTTAGTGCTTTTGTTTTCATTATTGAACACTATTTAAAAATTCACGCACTTGTTCAGGTGTTTTTGCATTGGCGCTATGGAGATGAGCAGTTTTTTCACCGTTTTGGAATATGAGCAAGCTTGGAATTCCCATAACTTGATATTTTTCCGCAATCTCAGGAAAATCGTCACGGTTCATGCTGTACCATTTATATTGGTTATACTCTTCCATAATTTCACCGATAAACATATCCATGCGTGTGCAGTCTGGACACCAGTTCGTAAAAAATTTAATGATAATTGGTTCTTGTTGTGAGATTAGTTGTTCAAACTGTTCTTGGCTTGTAATTTGTTCCATTCTTTTAAACCTCCCTCCTCTTATTATATAAAAGATGACTGATTGTTTTGAAGTAATGTACCTTCTACTTTTAACGAAAAAGACGCGATGATACAAAATTCTCTAAAATTTCAACAAAAAATATGAAAAATCGACCTTTTTCACTAATATGTCAAAAAAATATGATAAGATAGGTCATAGTAGAGTCTGGAGGAGGAAAAACAATGAGAGAATGGAAAATGGGCTTGAATTTCTCTCGCAGCTGGCACGGTCCGATGATAACAATAAACTTTGAAACCATACATAAGGAAGTCCAATGAGCGGAGTTCTTCACATTATCGTCGTTACCGTTGTTTCCGTTATTGCTTTTTATCTTTATTTTGAAATTATTGTTAGTTATCATCGGCGTCATCAACTAGGGCTAATCCTTTATCCGAAGCGAAAAGATTTTGATGAATACAATCTCATTTTCCGATGGCGGACGACAGAACATGTCGGATATCGAGTAGCAGTTTTTATTGCCTATGCAAGTTTAGCATTTGTTGCGTTTTCCTGGTTTTATAACATTTGGATTGAAAAGAACGTTATCATGCTTGTACTTACCGTATTACCTTATGCACTCCTATTTAACCATATCATTGAAGTTCGAGAAGAAGGAATGCTGATTGACGGCCTGTATTTTCGATGGGAAGATATTCAAACTTATGAATTGGATGACCGCGGGGATCGAGCTTCGTTAACTTTCGTTCTTAAGAAACGAAAATATGGATTGAAACGATTCCGTTCGCGGATGGTTCCTGCTCCTATTTTACGGGAAGTCGATAAACAAATGGCACGGTATTTAACTAAAAAAGAGAAATGAACCTATATTCGACCTCTGGTTTAGATGAGGTTAAATAGGAAGCATGGACTATCCGTCCTTTTGTAAATATAGACTGGAGGAATGGTTGCTACATGAAACGAATGTTTCGAGAATACATGGACATTTTTTGGACGGCGACCAAGTTAGGATTAACCTCATTTGGAGGACCTGTCGCTCATTTAGCTTATTTTCGTGACGAGTATATTGAAAAGAAAAAATGGTTAACCGAAAAGATGTATGCCGATTTAATTGCTCTTTGTCAATTTCTCCCTGGGCCAGCAAGCAGCCAAGTGGGGATTTCAATCGGAATGATTAGGGGCGGATTACTCGGTGGCATTCTTTCGTGGCTTGGTTTTACGTTGCCAAGTGTGCTCATTTTAATCGCATTTGCCCTTTTTCTTCAAGGGACGTCTATTGATATGAGCGGATTTATTCATGGATTAAAAATCGTAGCTGTGGCAGTTGTGGCCCACGCCATTTTAGGAATGGCGAAAAAACTAACTCCTGATCGACCACGAATTTTTATTGCCATGATTTCGGCAACCATCATGTTATTAGTTCCATCCGCTATTGTTCAATTTGGCGTTATTGTTGCGGCAGGATTGATTGGGTACTTTTTGTATCGAAAAGAAACGAACGAGATCGATGGAGAAGCCCCGGTTTTGTTTTCGAAAAAAGTAGGAGTGCTTGCTTTCACGTTATTTTTCCTTTTATTATTCGGACTCCCATTTTGGCGAACGATGGCGCCGAACATGTCGTTAGCTCTTTTTGATACATTTTATCGAGTAGGCTCAACCGTCTTCGGCGGTGGACATGTCGTATTACCGATGTTAGAGAGGGAGTTAGTACCACATGGATTTTTGACGGAGGAAGAGTTTTTAGCCGGATACGGGGCGGCTCAAGCGGTTCCTGGTCCGTTGTTTACGTTATCGAGTTATTTGGGGATGGTTATTTCGGGTAGTACCGGGGCGCTAGTTGCTACAATCGGCGTCTTTTTGCCTTCGTTTTTGTTACTTGTTGGCGTATTACCATTTTGGAATTCCATTCGGGAACGGACTGGATTTCGTGCTCCGTTGCTGGGAGTTAACAGCGCGGTGGTCGGGCTATTAATTGCGGCTTTCTATGACCCAGTATTTACAAGTGCGATTCGAAATGAGGTAGATTTTGTGATCGCGATGCTCGCTTTCTCGTATTTAATGTTCTGGAAAGGGACACCGTGGAAAGTCGTATTAGGAACCGTCCTTATCTCTGTGCTAATGACATTCGTGTAAGAAAGGCCCGTTTTTCTTGGGCTTTTTTTAATGTAAGGCTATGTTAAATGTCATTGTTGATTTTTAGCAAGTTATTCAAACGGCGGCCACTCCAGCAGGGAATAGCAAGCCAGGCAAGACCCTTACTTGAGCGTAGCGAGGGAAGCGGCTTGCACCTTGCCCGCGGTAATGTATAAATATCAACAGTATCGTTTAACAGACAACCATGCCAATAAAAATTGGCACATCGATAAATGAAATAACAGCAAAAGTTATCCACAGTTATTTCAGGGTAGAGCCTAAAGTAAAGCAGCATATTGGCCTTGATAAGGGCAAACCCAAAATAAAGTGCTACCAACCGAAAATACTGTGTTCCATTTGATAGCACCTAGAGGAAGCGAAGTCATGCAATAATGAAGTATATTTATCGAAAGTTTCCAACTATATTCTGTCAGTTGTGATTCTTATAAGATCAAGTATAATGAAGTCATGAGAACGATGTAGGAGAGAACAACATGACATCAAAAAATACGGAACAAAAACGTTTTAATATAGGACTGATATTCGTTCTTTTATTTATGGGCCTTGTTAGTTGTTTAGCCATTTATAGTGCGCAAACGACTGGACAATATGGCGATAATTTTTTAATGAAACAGATTGTTTGGTACATTGTCGGTTCGTGCATTATCATAGTCGTTATGCGTTTTGATCCAGAGCAGTTGTATCGCTTAAGTTGGTACGCTTATGGATTTGGAATATTTTTACTTGCCTTATTAATGATTGCTCCATCTAGCATTGCACCAGTAAAAAACGGAGCGAAAAGCTGGTTTATCGTGCCTGGGTTAGGGTCTTTACAGCCGTCAGAGTTTGTTAAAGTATTTTTAATATTAGCACTCGCACGAACAGTAGTACGTCATTATGAAAAATTTACGGAAAAAACGATTCAAACGGACTTTTGGCTGTTAATCAAAATTGGGCTTGTCACATCTGGGCCTCTATTGTTAGTGATGATGCAACCTGATTTAGGAACGTCACTCGTTCTCCTTTCAATTATGCTCGGAATTATATTTGTTTCCGGTATCACATGGCGTATTTTGCTTCCTCTATTTGGGGTGTTTACGTCGGTGGTTGGGGTCATCTTTTATTTAGTGTTATGGCATCCTGATATATTAGAAAAATATTTAAATGTGAAGCCTTACCAATTCGGGCGTATTTACTCGTGGTTGGACCCGTATAATTATCAAAGTACATCCGGTTATCAATTAATACGTTCACTATTAGCGATCGGTTCTGGTGAAACAATTGGAAAAGGGTACAACAATCGTGAAGTGTATTTACCGGAAAGCCATACGGATTTTATTTTCAGTGTGATTGGTGAAGAGTTTGGTTTTATCGGTGCGAGCATAGTCGTGGGGCTCTTTTTTATGCTCATTTATTTCGTTACAAAGGTTGGATTAGAATCGGTTAACCCATATGAATCGTACATTTGTTCAGGTGTTATTGCTATGATTACGTTTCACGTCTTCCAAAATATTGGAATGTCGATTGGGTTACTACCGATTACAGGGATTCCGCTTCCGTTCATTAGTTATGGAGGTAGTTCCTTGATGGGGAATATGTTAGCGATGGGGCTTATCTTTTCCGTTCAATATCACAATAAAAGGTACATGTTTTCAAGTCGAAATGAAGTATAAAAAACGTACGAATCTGAATTCGTACGTTTTTTTATTTGAGCGCGCCCAGCAAAGCTGTTAACTGCTAGTTGGTGCAAGTCCAACCCGAGTAAGTGCCAAGACGCTCGGTAGCTGACAGGCAACTGGGAGAAATCCAGGCCAGCGCCCTGTGACAAAGTAACTCTCTAGAAGAGTGCGAGCAAATCAGCAGACCGTTAATATAAAGTGAATCCTGCCGCCTCGTCAAAAGAGACCTCTTATGGGGATAAAGGGAAGTCGAGCCTGGTTAAGTTGGGCGAAGACCACGGAAGGTGTGAAGAACTTAGAAGTGCAGCACCGAAGAATCCCTCGGGGTAAGGGGAGCGGTATGTTGAGAAAGTAGATAACGGAACTGGGGAGGCCCTCCTCCACACTTCTGAAGAAGTAAAGAGGAAACCTATAAACCTGATGGTGAAAGGGTGGACTGTGGAGAGGGAGTCGGAGGGGGTCATAGTACTGAAGAAACCTTGAAACACAACATCTGGGATGACACAAATGGATTTGACTTTCTAGGTCTACATCATCGGAAATTCCCTGTGATGATTAAGGGAGGCTCGAAAGTTTATGTCGTGTCTCACATTCCAAGTAAGAAAGCCATGAAGAAGATGAAGTAATACGTAAAAGGGGCTGACACTCAACATTGTATTAAGCAATGTTGAGTCAGCCCTTTATAATTATCAATTAATGTAATACCTTATCTAATGTTTCAATGTTTTTCCGCATTAAACTGAAGTAGTCTTCGCCATTTTGGATATCTTCTTCGGTTAAGACCGATAAGTTGTGTAGGCGAAGAGGTTCGGCGTTGATTTCTTTACGAATTACTTCCGCCACTTTTGGAGTCACATTTTGTTCGAATATAATATATTGAATTTGTTTTTCTTTTGCTAGCTTAATAATATTTGCTAAGTCTTTTTGTGATGGCTCATCCGTTGGGGAGATTCCGGCTACAGCAATTTGATGAATACCATAGCTTTCTTCCCAATACCCATAGGCAGCATGGGAGACAATCATTTCAGGATTTTTCTTTGCGTCAACCAATTGATGGAACTCTTCGTCTAGTTTTTCAAGTTCAGCTTTTAATGTAATAAAATTATTTTCAAATTCTTCTTTTGCTTCAGGTTTTAGCTCAATAAGAGCATCTTTGATGTTTTGTGCAAGAATAATCGCACGAATCGGATCAAGCCAAACATGTGGATCAACATCTCTATGGTGGTGCTCATGTTCATTAGCTTTATCTTCGTGAGCGTGTTCATCGCTTTCATGATGTTCTTCTTCATGAGCGTGTTCATCGCTTTCATGATGTTCTTCTTCATGAGCGTGTTCATCGGCTTCATGATGTTCTTCTTCGTGAGCGTGTTCATCGGCTTCATGGTGTTCAGCTTCGTGTTCATGTTCATCACTTTCATGGTGTTCGTCTTCATGAGTGTGATGATCATGTGTATGTTGAACGACTTCAATCCCGTGTGCTGCTTCAACCATGATGGTATCTTCATTTTCTAAAGCTTCTGCTATTTTTTCTGCATACGTTTCCATTCCTAACCCATTGTAAATAAATGCATCTGCTTCGGCGATATCGATCATTTGCTTAGAAGTTGGCTCAAATGTATGAGCGTCAGCGCCTGGTGGAATAATGCTTTCGACATCCACATGATCTCCGCCAATTTTTTTCGTAAAGTCTGCTAATGGGTAAAGAGTCGTGTAAACTTTTAATTTGTTATTGTCATCTTTTTGAGTGGTTGTTATTTCATTATTACATCCTATTAGTGTTGTACCAAGGACGAATATAGCGATCAAAGTCAAGAATTTATATCGCATGTAGAATTCTCCTCTCCCTTACGAATGGTCTTTTACTTTCAAAATGATACCGTAATAATTACGATTTGTAAATCGTAATTATTACGGTTTTGATGGAAGTCATTGGTATCGGATTTTGTTAAGAGTCAGGTAACAATAATCATCCAAATCATTTAAAATAATAGAAGAGAACTTCGGATATCCAAAGCCAATAAGTACATTTGGTTATGTCTACTCATAATACGAATAGACTATTATTAAAAAAACAAATAAGAATCATTTCGTTTTATGTTATAATGACAATCGTATAAAAAGACGAGAAAAATGGGGGAATGAATCCAGTGTTTCGATGGCTCCATTCACATTTAATTGATTTTACAGGAATATTCGTTATTGGCATTGTTATTTATTTGGTTTCTATGAGTCAATTTGTAGGATCGGAACTGTCCATACATATACCGACATCTTTTCAACAATTAAATATGATTTTTTTAAGTATATTAATAGAAGCGATTCCGTTTGTTTTAATCGGGGTTCTTATTGCTGGTTTTATTCAAATTTTCATTACAGAAGATCATATACGACGGTGGATTCCTAAAAATAAATTTTTAGCTGTCATGATGAGTTGTGTCGTTGGGGCCTTGTTTCCAGCTTGTGAGTGTGGTATTGTTCCCATTGTTCGTAGATTAGTAGCGAAAGGTGTCCCTATCTATGCAGGAGTCGGTTTTTTACTAACTGGTCCTTTAATTAATCCAATCGTTATTTTATCTACATATATGGCATTTGGAAATGACCTAAAAATGGCGGCATTACGAATGGGAATTGGTTTTGTTGCTGCATTAGTAATTGCCCTTATAATTAGCCAATTATTTAAGTCTAATCAATTAAAACATTCTTTATCAGAAGTTACAGAATCAATGGATCAGCCTAAGAAACATCATTCTTTTATTAATAAAATAGATGAAATGTTGAAACATTCCATTGATGAGTTTTTTGATATGGGAAAATATTTAATTATCGGTGCGTTTGTCGCGGCATTTTTGCAAACGTACGTATCTGCCAAATCTCTATTTCTGTTTGGTGAAGGTGTAATTGGCTCTACCATCGTGATGATGGGGCTCGCGTATTTCTTGTCTTTATGCTCTGAAGCCGACGCGTTTATCGGTGCGTCCTTTAGACATTTATTCCCATCGACTTCTATCCTAGCCTTTTTAGTCTATGGGCCGATGATTGATTTAAAAAACACCTTTATGCTATTAAGTGTGTTTAAAACGAGATTCGTCTTTGTTTTACTCATTCTCATTACCTTTATCGTGTTTATTTGTACGCAAGTGACCATTTGGATATAAGGGGGTGAACGGCTGTGCGTTTTCAATTCCAACCGTTTCTGCGGGCCATGATTTTAGCTGGATTCGCTATATTTTTTATTCAATTACATCTAACAGGGGATATAACTAAGTATATTAATCCAAAATACGACATGATGAGTAAATGGGCTGCAGGAATTTTGGTCATTCTTTTTTTCATTCAGCTTCCCCGTATATGGGAAAAACACGACCATCATCATGAGCATTGTCATTCCGGTTGTACGCACGACCACGGCTATTCGGGTTCTTTATCAAAAAAATTAATAAGTTATTCGATTATTATTTTTCCACTAATTACTGGTTTTACGCTTTCGCCTACGGTTTTAGATTCATCGATTGCTGCTAAAAAAGGGACCGTACTGACGCAAGGAAATAAAAAAAATGTAGACCAAACCTCTGAAATAAATGAGGGACAAGATGAAACCGATATTGGGAATTCATCTTCCATAAATAGTAACGATCAATTGTCTAATGAGGAGAACATTCAGCATCAAGCACCGGTGACCAATGAGAATTACTTTACGCAAGAAGATTACGACCAGGAGATGGAGAAGTTAGCTCAATTAGATGTTATCGAAATGAAAAATGATATTTTTGCTTCCTATTATGAAACAATTAGTATAGACCCGAAGGCTTTTGTTGGGAAAAAGATTAAAGTGAGCGGATTTGTCTATAAAGAAGAAGGTTTTACATCCAATCAACTAGTGATCTCAAGGTTTCTGATTACCCACTGTTTAGCGGATGCATCCATCATTGGGTTTTTAACTGAAATGGAACAAGCAGGTGATATTAAACAAGATACTTGGCTTGAGATAGAAGGCACATTGGACGTAACGACGTATAATGGAATCGAATTGCCAATGATTAAAACTAGTAAGTGGAAAGTCATTGAAAAACCAGCGGAACCATATGTGTATCCAGTACTAATTAATCTAACGGAATAAAGTTTTATGTTGTACGCTATAGAAGAACAGTTATAGGTACAATAAGTTTGTCTGGTTTTGTAAAACGTTTCTTGAACAAATTTCACGTTTATCATTTAAAAACGCTTGGGAATTAGCCCAAGCGTTTCTATATTTATGTCACTAAGACTCCCACTTCCAAAAAAGAAGTTTAACTTGGGAGATAAGGCACTTTATTGATACTGTCCTCCGTTTGGAAATTGTGACGTGTAACCTTGGAATTGAGTGTACGATTGCTGTAATTTTTGCTGGTCAGCCGCTTCTAATTTGTACCATCCATTGCGGAACATACAATTGTATAATTCTCGTTGTGCATTTTGCGTTTCATTAAAAATGGAAAGCATATCTTGGTACAGCGATTGGTGACTTGCTTCATTTAAAAACGTGCAATACGAATCGGTCATATATTTTTCTGTTGCTAACAAGTCATTCACAAAGTCCCGATCATTCATTTGCGGTGTTTTCGGTACTTGCGTTTTGGGATTTTGGATTTGTTTATTATTATTTGGCATGTTGAAACTCCTTTCTACACGTTATTGCATTTGTTGATGGTTTGGTTGGTTCGCAGGATTTAGATGAGATAGAATTTGTTGATAATGTCGTTGATGCATTTGCACACATTTTTCCAATTCAGCTCTTACATCAGGATTTTGGCATTGGGATGCAAAATGGTGGGCTTTTTTAGCGGCTAATAAATTCCATGAAAGCATGTCATTTAAATATAAAGAATCTTTCACTGTCACGACTTCAGGTGGTTGCGACATTGTTCCCGGTTGTTGGGAATACAAAGGTTGTTGTGATTGATTTTGCATGTGATAACCTCCTTGTTTATTGTTCATTGTTATTTTTTCTCTCTTTAAAAAAAGTATGTATACAATAGTGGATGGAAAGTTTAAAATTTTTCTAAAACTATTTCAGATATATTCAAATGACAGTAAAAGTGATAAAATACTCAAAGATAGAAATTGTCTATCTTTTATTATTATTTTGTAAGTAAACGTTTCCATTTTTTTATTTTTACGTGCAGGGGGTATGCAAACATGGAAGCACTATTACGTAATTTTTTCTTATTTTTATCTAAAAATAAATTTTTAACGAAGATGGCAAAAAAATATGGTCTTCGTTTTGGCGCTTCCCGTTTTGTAGCTGGAGAAACAATTGAACAAGCGGTCGAAGTGATTAAAGATTTAAATCGTAAGGGGTTAGCTGTAACAATTGACTATTTAGGCGAGTTTGTCGATAACGAAAAAGAAGCAAACGAAATGGCCGACCAATCAATTGAAGCAATTAAAGCGATTGGTCGTGAAAAATTAGATTCGCAATTATCATTGAAAATGACATCGATGGGATTAGACATTTCTTATGATGTGGTTATGCGCAATATGCGCCGCATTTTAGATGCAGCCAAAGAAAACAATGTGTTCGTGACGATTGATATGGAAGACTATGCCCGTTGTCAAAAAACGTTAGACATTTTTAAAGAACTAAAGAAAGATTACGACAATGTCGGTACCGTTATTCAGGCGTATTTATACCGTACCGAAAAAGATATTGAGGACTTAAATGCTTATTCACCGAACCTTCGTTTAGTAAAAGGAGCGTATAAAGAATCGCCAGAAGTAGCGTTCCCTGATAAAAAAGACGTTGATGAAAACTTTAAAAAGATCATTAAAATGCATTTATTAAACGGAAACTATACAGCTGTGGCTACCCACGACGATGCGATAATTGAATATACGAAACAACTCGTGAAAGAGTATAACATTCCAAATGACCAATTTGAATTCCAAATGTTATATGGCATTCGTCCGGAGCGTCAATTAGAGCTAGTTAAAGAAGGGTACAAAATGCGCGTGTACGTCCCATATGGGACTGATTGGTACGGATATTTCATGCGTCGTTTAGCGGAGCGTCCAGCTAACGTAGCGTTCGTATTAAAAGGGATTCTTAAGAAGTAACATATGGGGGACAATCCTTACCGAGGGTTGTCCCTTTTTTATAATTATTTTTTGTATTGATTATTTTGACTGTTTACTTTTCCACCACCGTCGTATTCCGGAGTAGGACCTGCATTTCCTTTAACACTAGCTGCACTGACAGCATGTTTTGTCGGTTGTTTTTTTACCTTCAACGCAATTCACCTCCTATCGCCTAGCATCCCCGAAGTTTCACCTGCATATGATAAAAATAAGATGCGAATTTTCAGTATATTAATATATTTAAATATTGCGTAATTTTTGAAAATATCATATATTATAAGTGACAGGTAAATTTTGAAATTTTTTTCAGAAGAAAATGAATGAGTATTCATTCAAGAGATAAAGGAGGAAAAGGCATTGACTCGAAGCATCCACAAAGCAGCCGTTCTCGGTTCAGGTGTTATGGGTTCTGGTATTGCTGCGCATTTAGCCAACGTAGGAATCCCAACATTATTGCTCGATATTGTTCCGAAAGAATTAACCGAAGAAGAGAAGAAAAATGGACTCACGTTAGAACACAAAGAAGTTCGTAATCGTCTGAGTCAAACCGCTCTCCAAAAGTTGTTAAAGCAAAAACCAGCTCCTCTAGCTTCAAAAAAGAACTTGGCCTTTATTGAAGTAGGAAACTTAGAAGACGATCTCGATCGATTAAAAGAGTGTGATTGGATTATTGAAGTAGTAGTCGAACGACTCGATATTAAGAAGCAGTTGTTTGAAAAAGTTGATCAATATCGTAAACAAGGGAGTATCGTAAGTTCTAATACATCCGGAATTTCGATTGAAGCGATGGCAGAAGGTCGCTCTGAAGATTTTCAAAAACATTTTTTAGGAACGCACTTTTTTAATCCTCCTCGTTACTTAAAGCTTCTTGAAATAATTCCAACGAAAAAGACGGATCCTGAAGTGCTCCAATTTATGAAATCATTTGGTGAGGACGTACTTGGTAAAGGAGTCGTTGTTGCTAAAGATACACCGAACTTTATCGCTAACCGAATTGGAACGTACGGGTTACTTGTTACTGTTCAAGAAATGTTGAAAGGAAAGTACGGCGTCGGCGAAATCGATTCCTTGACAGGACCTATCATTGGGCGCCCGAAAAGCGCTACGTTCCGTACCCTAGATGTGGTGGGATTAGATACATTCATTCATGTCGCCAACAACGTGTATGAAAAAGTGACCGGTAACGAAAAAGAAGTATTCGAAGTCCCTGCGTTTATGAAAGCGATGTTACAAAAAGGTTGGCTCGGTAGTAAGACCGGTCAAGGCTTTTATTTAAAAAAAGATAAAGAAATTTTGGAGTTAAATCCGACCACACTTGAGTATCAACCGCGTACGAAATTACAAGCACCTTCATTACAAATGGCTAAACAAGAAAAAAGTTTACCAAAGAAACTAAAAGCGCTCGTGTACGCTGAAGACCGCGCTGGAACACTATTATGGAATATTCTTGCTCCAGTATTAAGCTACTCTGCTCAGCTTCTCGGAGAAATCGCTGATGATATCGTTGCTATTGACCGAGCAATGAAATGGGGATTTGGCTGGGAGCTTGGACCATTTGAAGTATGGGATGCCATTGGTGTGAAACGGTCTGTGGAAAAGATGAAAGAATCAAATATCGAAGTCCCTGCTTGGATTGTAGAAATGCTCGAAAGCGGACATGAAACGTTTTACAAAGAAGAAGAAGGTGTCGTCTCCTATTATCACAACGGGGACTATCGTCAAGTAGAAACAAATCCAAAAGTTATTGACTTAAAGCTATTGAAAAAACAAAAAGGTGTCATTAAGAAAAATAGCGGAGCAAGCTTAATTGATATCGGTGATGGGGTCGCGTTATTGGAATTTCATTCACCGAATAACGCGATAGGCTTAGATATCATCCAAATGATCAACTTTGCTCTCGACGAAGTAGAAAAAAATTACAAAGGTCTCGTCATCGGAAACCAAGGGAAAAACTTCTGTGTTGGTGCCAACTTAGCCCTCATTTTAATGGAAGCCCAAGACGATAACGACTTTGAAATTGACATGGTTGTTCGCCAATTCCAGCAAGCGATGATGCGCGTGAAATATAGTAAACGTCCAGTAGTGGCAGCACCGTTTGGAATGACATTAGGTGGAGGGACCGAAATTTGTTTACCAGCTGCTCGCATTCAAGCGTCATTAGAAACGTATATGGGCTTAGTAGAAGTTGGCGTAGGACTTATTCCAGGTGGTGGAGGTAATAAAGAGCTTTACATTAAGCATTTGGAAAGTATTCCGAACGGAGTCGAATTCGATTTACAAAAAGTGGCGAACAAAGTATTTGAAACGATTGCTATGGCGAAAGTGTCAACATCCGGTGAAGAAGCACGTGAACTTAATTTCCTTGATCTAGCTGATGGTATAAGCGTCAATAACGATCATTTATTATACGATGCAAAACAACTGGTGCTGTCCCTTTACGAAAGCGGATACAAACCGCCGGTGAAAAAGAAAGTTCCGGTTGTTGGAGAAACAGGTTATGCGACATTACTGTTAGCAGCCCAATCCATGTACTATTCAGGTTATATTTCTGAGCACGACTTAAAGATTGCTAAAAAGTTGGCGTATGTTATCGCGGGTGGAAAAGTGCCGTTCGGTACAGAAGTGGATGAAGAGTATTTACTCGATTTAGAGCGCGAAGCATTCTTAAGCTTAGTAAAAGAACCAAAATCCCAACAACGTATGCAATATATGTTAACAAAAGGAAAGCCCCTACGTAATTAACGAAACGGAGAAAGGGTGGAAAGAATGAGAGAAGCGGTCATTGTAGCTGGTGCGAGAACGCCAGTCGGAAAAGCAAAAAAAGGTTCGCTCGCTACGGTACGTCCAGACGACTTAGGTGCACTTGTAGTAAAAGAAACGTTAAAACGTGCTGGTAACTATGAAGGTCCGATTGATGATTTAATTATCGGATGCGCTATGCCAGAAGCGGAGCAAGGTTTAAACTTAGCAAGAAATATCGGCGCATTAGCAGGCTTACCACACACGGTACCGGCTATTACGATCAATCGATATTGCTCGTCTGGATTACAGTCCATTGCTTTTGCTGCTGAAAAAATTATGATTGGTCACGCCGATACAATCATTGCTGGTGGCGCTGAATCGATGAGTTTAGTGCCGATGATGGGACATGTTGTCCGTCCGAATGCGAAGCTAGCTGAAACAGCTCCTGAATATTATATGAGCATGGGCCATACGGCGGAAGAAGTGGCGAAAAAGTATGGTATTACACGGGAAGAACAAGACGCCTTTGCTGTACGGAGTCATCAAAAAGCAGCCAAAGCGATTAAAGAAGGGAAGTTTCAAGACGAAATCGTTCCAGTGGATGTAACGGTACGCCAAGTGGACGAAAATAACAGACTTGTCGAAAAAACGTTCCAATTTACAGAAGACGAAGGAGTACGACCAGATACGAACGTCGAGGTGCTATCGAAGTTACGACCAGCCTTTGCTGCAAATGGTACCGTAACGGCAGGAAACGCATCGCAAACGAGCGACGGAGCAGCAGCAGTACTGGTTATGGATCGAGAAAAAGCAGAGTCACTTGGCTTAAAACCAATAGCTAAATTCCGTTCTTTCGCGGTTGCAGGTGTACGACCTGAAATTATGGGAATCGGTCCGGTTGAAGCGGTACCGAAAGCACTCAAGTTAGCAGGGCTCGAGTTATCTGATATCGACTTAATTGAATTAAATGAAGCATTTGCATCCCAATCCATTCAAGTCATCCGAGAACTAGGTTTAGATGAAGAAAAAGTGAATGTGAATGGTGGAGCGATTGCCTTAGGACATCCACTTGGTTGTACAGGAACAAAATTAACGCTCACGCTCCTTCACGAAATGAAGCGGAGAAATGCCCAATTTGGTGTTGTCACGATGTGTATCGGTGGCGGAATGGGTGCCGCTGGCGTATTTGAATTACTTTAATACGAAAATCAAAGGGAGGATTTTATAATGACAAACAAAACGGATGCTTTAATTAAAGGTGGTAGCTTCTTAATTGATGATGTGTCTTATGAGCAATTGTTCGTTCCAGAAGAGTATACGGATGAACAAAAAATGATTGCGAAAACGACAGAAGAATTTGTTGTAAACGAAGTGATTCCACAGCTTGAACATCTTGAAAACCATGAGTTCGATCGTTCGGTAAAACTATTAAAACAAGCAGGGGAAATAGGTTTACTAGGTGCGGACGTTCCTGAAGAATATGGGGGGCTTGGTTTAGATAAAATTAGCTCTGCACTTATCGCGGAAAAAATGTCTCGTGCCGGCGGATTCTCCATTTCCTATGGAGCACATGTCGGAATTGGTTCATTACCAATCGTATTATTCGGTACGGAAGAACAAAAGAAAAAATATTTACCGGCTCTTGCGACTGGTGAAAAAATTGCCGCTTATGCGTTAACAGAACCAGGTTCCGGTTCTGATGCATTAGGTGCGAAAACAACGGCCAAATTAAATGAAGCCGGTACACATTACATTTTAAACGGTGAAAAACAGTGGATTACGAACGCTGGTTTTGCTGATGTATTTGTTGTTTACGCAAAAATTGATGGTGAACATTTCTCCGCATTTATTGTCGAACGAGACTTCCCAGGCGTATCCACTGGTGCCGAAGAAAAGAAAATGGGTATTAAAAGTTCATCCACACGTACACTCATTTTAGAAGATGCGGAAGTACCTGTAGAAAACCTTTTAGGAGAAGTTGGAAAAGGTCACGTCATTGCCTTTAATATCTTAAATATTGGTCGTTATAAACTAGGTGTCGGTGCGGTTGGTGCATCCAAACGTGCTCTTGAAATTACATTGCAATATGCGAACCAACGTCAACAGTTTAAAACTCCAATCTCCCAATTTAACTTAACGAAAGAAAAATTCGGTACAATGGGCGCGAAACTGTATGCTGCTGAAAGCTCTGTGTATCGAACAGTCGGTTTATTTGAAGACCGAATGAGCAAGCTTTCCGAGGAAGAAGTAAATGATGGTAAAGAAGTAGCCAAATCAATTGCAGAATATGCGATTGAATGCTCTTTAAATAAAGTATTTGCGACAGAAGTATTAGATTACATTGTTGATGAAGGTGTACAAATTCACGGTGGCTACGGTTTCATGCAAGAATATGAGATTGAAAGAATGTACCGTGATTCCCGCATTAACCGCATTTTCGAAGGTACAAACGAAATCAACCGCCTGTTAGTTCCAGGTATGTACTTACGAAAAGCGATGAAAGGGGAGCTCCCACTTTTACAGAAAGCACAAACGCTGCAAGAAGAATTAATGATGATGATGCCAGAAGAACCAGGTAACGAACCGTTAGCCCAAGAAAAATATTTAGTACGTAATGCGAAAAAAATTGCGTTAATGATTGCTGGTTTAGCGGCACAAAAATACGGAAAAGCATTAGAAAACGAACAAGAAGTACTTGTTAATATTTCGGATATTGTTTCTAACGTTTATGCGATGGAGTCTACGGTTCTCCGTACAGAAAAAGCAATCCAACAAGTAGGTCTGGAAAAAGCGAAACAAAAAGTATTGTATACGGAGATTTTCTGTCAAGAAGCGTTCAACGAAATTGAACAACACGCCAAAGAAACATTAGTAGCTGTCGAACACGGTGATACGTTACGTATGATGCTTTCCGTCCTTCGTAAATTAACTCGTCATACACCAATTAATGTCATTACGAAAAAGCGTGAAGCAGCTGAAGCATTAATCGAAGCGGAAAAATATATTGTGTAAAAATTTGAGAAACTGACCTTGAATCATTGGTCAGTTTCTTCTTGCTGTCTGACGAGTAGAAGGATTTACCGTTTATCCATTGTTCAGCTTTTAGGAGAAAGGGTATAATGAGATGTAATGAATCAATGGAAAGGAGCCAATTATGGGGCAAAAAGCGATAGAAACGTTTCGTCGTTGTATCCCCCTCTTTCAAGCGCTAAGTGATCCTTATCGTCAAGATATTATTTTGCTTTTAGCGGAAAAAGAGCCGTTAACGGTCAATGAAATTACGGAGCACTTAACGTTATCCCGTCCGGCAGTTTCGCATCATTTAAAAATTTTGCGAGACCAACATTTAGTTCAAATTGAACAAAAGGGGACGCAACGCTTTTATTCCCTTGCATTGGACGATGCGATTCAACTATTAAAAGAACTGGTTCATACGGTAGAAAAGCAGTGCGAGTAACGTTAACATCGATAGAAAGGAGACCTACTGATGGCAATTACATTTTATTGGTACCCGAAATGTGGGACATGCCGCAAAGCAAAAAAATGGTTGGACGAGCATGGTATTTCCTATGAAGAAGTACATCTTATCGAATCTCCACCGACAAAAGAAGAATTAAAAGAACTTTACGAAAAAAGCGGACTAGAGTTAAAGAAATTTTTTAATACGAGCGGTCAAAAATATCGAGAGCTAGGCTTAAAAGATAAAGTAAAAACAGCTTCTGAAGAAGAATTGCTAGACATTTTAGCTTCAGATGGCATGTTAGTTAAGCGTCCTATTGTCACTGACGGAGAAAAAGTAACGGTAGGATTTAATGAAGAGACGTTTAAAAACACATGGTTGTAATGTTAAAAATTAAATTATGATTTTGAATTTGTTGACGTCGAAATGATTTCGTCACTTGCTTTTCCACATGACCTTATGTCATGATAGACTTGCATACATTTGCTGATGGAGGGATAGGAAATGGCAACACCAAAAGAATTACGTTATTCAGAAGAACACGAATGGGTAAAAGTAGAAGGAGACAAAGTAAAAATTGGGATTACTGATTTTGCCCAATCTGAATTAGGAGACATTGTGTTTGTTGAATTACCAGAAGTAGGCGATGAAGTAACAGCAAATGAACCGTTTGGTAGCGTGGAATCTGTTAAAACAGTTTCTGAACTTTACGCACCAATGAGCGGAAAAGTTGTCGCTGTCAACGATGAATTAAACGACAATCCAGAATATGTAAATGAATCTCCATACGAAAAAGCATGGATGATCGTGATTGAACCATCTGATATGAGTGAGCTTGAACAATTAATGACAGCTGAACAATATGAAGAAATGATTAAACAAGACTAATAAGTGAATGAAACACCCTGTTGATCAAACAGGGTGTTTTTTTGTGCGTAAAGGGCATGATAAAAATAAATCGAAACATAAGGGGGATGGTTATGCTAAAGAAACGAACCCGTGATGTAACGAATGAAGTAGTCGGAAAATTAAACGGTAATGTCATCGAATTATATTTAGAAAACGAACAAATTGGTACGGTACAACTATCTTCACAAGTAGATTTACAGTTGGAACCAAATTATTTTTCAGATCATCAAAAAATATTTCAGCAATATACCTCTACAGAAGGAGAAACAAAACGTTATACCGACTGTGATGAAGGAGGATGGTGTTAACATATCGGGGAATCCCGATATTTTTTTTGTAAGGGAACGGTACCTTAAACGAAGTAAGTATACATAAATCATTACGAAATGAGCTACATATGGTAACATAATAGTAATTTATTGTTATAAGGTGTGATGGTGGATGGATGATGTAAACAAAAAAGTAATTATTGTCGAAGGGACGTCAGATAAACGAAAAATTGAAGCAATCATTAATGAGCCGGTTGAAATTATATGTACAAATGGTACGATAAGTATTAGTAAAATGGATGAATTAGTCGATCAGTTGTATGATAAAGAAGTTTTTATTCTCGTCGATGCAGACGATGCAGGAGAAAAGCTCCGTAAATTATTTAAGCGAGAATTTCCAGAAGCTGAACATATTTATATCGACCGTATGTACCGTGAAGTTGCCGCTGCACCTTCACGTCATTTAGCAACTGTTTTACTAAGCGCCAATATAGATGTTAATATGATTTATTTAGAACAATATAAAAGTGAAGGATGAGAAAGTTACGACATGAAAGAAATCAATCGCGAAGAATTACCTTCATGTTTGAAAGACCCGAACAAAAAAGCTCTTTATTTATATACGCCTCTTTGTGGGACATGTCAACTAGCAAGCAAAATGTTAGATGTGGTAGAACATGTAGTATCTAACGTTTCATTTTATAAACTGGATTTAAATTACGCACCAGATTTTGCGGAAGCATATTCAATCGAAAGTGTTCCTTGTTTACTCATCATGAACGGAGAAACCGTTCTTGAAAAAATTTATGCTTTTCACTCGGTTGCATATTTGTATGATGTTTTTCAAAAACAAGCAATGATGTAAAGCAATTTCTCTACTAGGAGAAGTTGCTTTTTTTTTTTTGGAGCGATTTTAGGGAGCATGTTCCGACATATTTCTCAGGAAATGGAGATAAACGTCGCTGAAACAATCGGATTATAAGAGAAAATGACGGAACTTTTTTGCAGGATATATTTTCTTCTTATGGAAGTTATCTGTTAAGAAAACGGACAGGGGATGAGGGTGTGGAACAATGGATTCAGTACATGATTGAACAAGCACTGACATATGAACATATCCGCAAGCTATTAGAGAATAAAAAATGGCGTATTTGTTTAAGTGAAAAAGAAAAAAGATGGAACCTTATGTTTCAACATGGTAACATTCGTTGGATAAAGGACGAAGGTGATCATTGCGATCTCCTTATTGAAGGGACAACGTCTGCTCTGTTGAAACTTGTACGGGGTGAAGAAATGCTTCAACAACTAATGAAAAAAAGGGAGATTCAAGTAAAAGGGTCGTACCGTGCGCTACTGTTTTTTGAATCATTTGCATGGCTTTTCGAAGTGAATACACAACAAATTTAGCACTAAAATTAATAAAATAAAAAATTTTTTGTTGACATCAGCTGTTACGAATTGTAAAATCGAATTCGTAATCATTAGATGATATAACGCGTAGACGTTTTAATTGAATAAAGGAATGCGATTCTTCGCTCTTATCAAGAGAGGTGGAGGGATGTGCCCGATGAAACCCGGCAACCGTCAATCGATATTCACTCGATTGAAATGGTGCCAATTCACACAAGGCAACTTGTTTGCTTTGAGAGATGAGAGAAAGAATTGAGCTAGCACCTATGTACTAGTTTAAGTCTTTCTGCTCATCTAGCAGGAAGACTTTTTTGTTTCTATTGGTATGTTGGGAGCGGAGACAAAGATTGTCCCGCTTACGTTTTCATTTTAATTCTGATTAAATTGATAAGAATAATAGAATTTTAAAGAGGGTGACCTTCGATGATTACGATAGACAACGTCACGAAAACCTTTCCTGCTAAGACGGGTGATGTAACAGCACTGAAAGATGTGAGTTTAACTATTCAAGAAGGAGAAATATTCGGCATTATCGGGTACAGCGGAGCCGGTAAAAGTACATTGATTCGTCTACTTAATGGATTAGAAGTTCCGTCCTCAGGAAAAGTGATTGTAGATGGACAAGAAATCTCCAAAATAAAAGGAGCAATTCTACGAAAGACAAGGCAACAGATTGGTATGGTATTTCAGCATTTTAATTTACTGTGGTCACGAACGGTAAAAGAAAACATCGCCTTCCCTTTAGAAATTGCAAAAATTCCGAAGCAAAAACGTGAAAAGCGCGTTCAAGAACTAATTCAATTAGTCGGTTTGGAAGGAAAAGAAGAGGCGTACCCTTCTCAATTAAGCGGTGGTCAAAAGCAGCGAGTTGGTATCGCCAGAGCATTAGCCAATAATCCAAAAGTTCTTTTATGTGATGAAGCGACGTCTGCCTTAGATCCAAAAACAACAGATTCAATTTTAGAATTGTTGAAATCCATTAATCAAAAATTTGGAATTACGATTGTGTTAATTACCCATGAGATGCATGTCATCCGAAAAATTTGTCATCGCGTAGCTGTCATGGAATACGGTTCGGTCGTTGAAGTCGGCTCTGTTCAAGAGGTGTTTAAACACCCGAAAGCAGAAGTCACAAAACGTTTTATCCAGCAAGAAGAAGCTGTGTTTGGGTCAGACAAACATCTCGACTTGTTCTTACCATTACGTGACAAAGAAGTATTAGTCAAGTTCAAGTTTGGCGATTCGGTACAACAACCGATTATTTCCCAACTGGTGAGGCAATTTGCAATCGATGTGAACATCGTCCAAGGAAACGTGTCTCGTACGCAAGAGGGGTCACACGGCTGGCTCATTGTGTCGATGTATGGTGAAAAAGAAGACATTGATTTCGCTCTGGCGTTTGTCAAAAAAGAAGGGGTGATTGTGGAGGTGCTAGCGAATGGTAGAGAAATGGCTTCCTAATGTGAATTGGGAAAAAATGTGGGAAGCAACGTACGAAACCATCTATATGACATCGATTTCTGTTCTCATTACGTTTATGTTAGGAATTGTGCTTGGTCTATTATTGTTCCTAACATCGAAAGGGAATATGTGGGAAAACAAAGTCGTTCATTGGCTTGTAAGTGCGTTTGTAAATATTTTCCGTTCCATCCCATTCATTATTTTAATTGTACTTTTGGTTCCTTTTACCAAGTGGTTAATGGGTACCATTATTGGTGAAAAAGCAGCGCTTCCTGCGTTAATTATTGGTGCCGCACCCTTTTACGCGCGAATGGTGGAAATTGGCCTTCGGGAAATTGACAAAGGGGTCATCGAAGCGGCCAAAGCGATGGGAGCGTCCAATACAACCATTATCTTTAAAGTGTTAATACCTGAATCAGCGCCAGCGATTGTTTCTGGTATTACTGTAACCGCGATTGCTCTTGTTGGTTTTACAGCAATGGCTGGCGTCATTGGAGCAGGGGGTCTAGGAAACTTAGCTTATTTAGATGGGTTTCAACGAAGCCGTGATGATGTGACTTTAGTTGCTACGATTATTATTTTACTGATCGTATTTGTCCTCCAATTTATTGGAGATCACCTAACAACAAAAATTGATAAAAGATAAGGGAGATGAGAAAGATGAAAAAATTTCTATTTTGGTTAAGTACGATTCTAATTATTGGGGTGTTAGCAGCATGTGGTTCATCTGAAGAAAGTGCTGCTACTAACGAAACAAACGATACAAAAAAATTAGTGGTTGGTGCCTCTAACATCCCACACGCTGTGATTTTAGAAAAAGCAAAACCGATTTTAGAAGAAAAAGGAATCGAATTAGAAATTGTTACGTATCAAGATTATATCATGCCGAATAAAGCACTTGATGAAAAATCATTGGATGCAAACTACTTCCAACACGTACCTTACTTAGAGTCTCAAATTGCTGATCATGGATATGATTTCGTGAACGCAGGCGGAATTCATATTGAACCAATTGGTTTATACTCCCAAAAATACAAAAGCTTAGACGAGCTTCCAGATGGAGCAACAATCATTATGAGTAACTCTGTTGCCGACCACGGCCGCATTTTATCAGTACTTGAAAAAGAAGGGCTTATCAAATTAAAAGAAGGGGTAGACAAACTGAAAGCTACGACGGATGATATTGCCGAAAATCCAAAGAACTTACAGTTTGAATACGATTATGAAGCTTCGTTCTTACCGCAAGTGTATAACAATGGTGAAGGTGATGTTGTTGTCATTAACTCTAACTATGCAATCGACGCAGGTTTAAATCCACTAGAAGACTCCATTGCGATTGAAAGCAGTGATTCACCATATGCGAACATCATTGCTGTTCGCAGTGGAGATGAAAATCGTGAGGAAATACAAACATTAGTGGAAGTGTTACGTTCTAAAGAAATTCAAGACTTTATTTTAGAAGAATGGAATGGAGCAGTCGTTCCAGTGTCAGGTGAATAATAGCGTGTTCCCCCTTTTTATATAAACCTAAATCCGAGGTGTACGCCTCGGATTTTTTTGTCTCGCACTTTTTAGCATAGTTTCCAACTTTTTAACTCATACTACGGGTGAAATGAAGTGAAAGATAGGAGTGGAAGGAATATGCAATATGAACCACGAAATTCGACCGAAGCAGCTCTTCATCATTACAAAGCAGGATTAGGGACATTTACGCAAAAAATGCCGGAGCTTGCTAATCATTATCATGCCTTTACTCAGGAATGTTTTAAAGAAGGGGCACTTTCTCAAAAGGAAAAGCAGTTAATTGCTCTTGGGATTAGTCTTAATTTACAAGATGAATATTGCATTATTTATCATTTGAAAGGTTGTTTAGATCAGGGGTGTTCAGAAGAAGAAATTTTAGAAACAATCGGTGTCACTGCCGCATTTGGTGGAGGTGCTGCGATGAGTCAAGCAGTTACTCTTGTCCAAGAGGCCATGGAAGAACTAAATCAATTAAAGCAATAAGAATAAAGGAGCATCTATGAGAGATATGCTAAAAAATTGAGAATTATCCACCTAAATTAAATTGACGCGATTCAATCCTTTCTACATACATCAGAAGTGACTTTACTCCGTTTGTCGGTTTATTTCTTTACTGGTAAAATATTACTTGTATGATAAATAATGAAAGGATTGATTCCCTATTCAACTTTTAAAATTGGACTATACGTCTGATATGGAAAAATCGCTTTATCAAGCCCATGGGATTGGTTATGAGGTATATCGTCGAAAGCATGATGTTCGGATGATGATAGAACGACGTAGGGAAGCCGATTACGTGAATAGTCAACGAATGATTGCTGATTTAGGTAGACGGTTGATCTATACAACATATTTATAGGTAGAAAAACGGAAACCAGTGTGTTTACAACCACTGGTTTTCTCATTTATCAAAATATACATGTTTCCAGAAAAATAAGGAAACGATAAGGAAGTACAAGATAGATGGGGAAATCATGGAATCTTTAGTTTCTCACCTTTACAAGTTGCTTATAGTTTTCATTTGTTATAAGATTGTAATGAGAATAAAATGAGAATAAGAATAAAAAATATTCTTTCAATAATTAAGCTGAAGACGGAGGTATAATCATGGCTGGTTCAACATTAACTATTAAAGATCTTCATGTGTCGGTTGAAGGAAAAGAAATTTTAAAAGGGGTTAACTTAGAAATAAAAGGTGGCGAAATTCATGCCATCATGGGTCCTAACGGTACAGGTAAATCTACGCTTTCTTCTGCGATCATGGGTCATCCGAAGTACGAAGTAACAAAAGGAAGCGTTACGCTTGATGGAAAAAACTTGCTTGAAATGGAAGTAGATGAACGTGCACGTGCTGGACTATTTTTAGCAATGCAATACCCAAGTGAGATTAGCGGGGTAACAAATGCAGACTTCCTACGTTCTGCCATCAATAGCCGTCGTGAAGAAGGCGATGAAATTTCCTTAATGAAATTTATTCGTAAAATGGACGAAAAAATGGAATTCCTTGAAATGGATCCAGATATGGCACAACGTTATTTAAACGAAGGTTTCTCTGGTGGTGAGAAAAAACGTAACGAAATTCTTCAATTAATGATGTTAGAGCCGAAAATCGCAATTCTTGACGAAATTGACTCTGGTCTTGATATTGACGCGTTAAAAGTTGTATCTAAAGGTATTAACGCGATGCGTAGCAAAGATTTCGGTTGCTTAATTATTACGCACTATCAACGTTTACTCAACTATATCACTCCTGACTATGTACATGTGATGATGCAAGGACGAATTGTGAAATCTGGTGGACCAGAACTTGCACAACGTCTTGAGGCTGAAGGGTACGACTGGATTAAGAAAGAACTTGGTATTGAAGACGAAATTGTTGGTCAAGAAGCGTAAGCGTTAGGAGGATTAAAATGACAGTAGAAATAAAACTACCAGTAGATCAGGAGTACGTTCGTACCTTCTCCAATGAAAATGGAGAACCAGGTTGGTTAGCTGAACTTCGCATTCAAGCACTTGAAAAAGCAAGTGAATTACCGCTTCCGAAACCAGATAAAACGAAAATAGATAAATGGAATTTTACACAATTTGAGTCCCATACTGTTTCATCTGAACCATTTAAATGTGTAGAGGAATTACCAAAGGAAGTTCAAGCTCTTATTGATGTAGATAATGAAAAGAAAAACTTATACGTACAACGCAATAACACGCCATCATTTGTTGTGTTATCAGATGATTTAAAAGAAAAGGGTGTCATTTTTACAGATATTTTTACAGCGGCAAAAGAGCATAGCGACCTGTTGCAAAAATATTTCATGAAAGATGCGGTAAAGGTCGATGAGCATAAATTAACTGCTCTTCATGCGGCGCTAATGAACGGTGGCGTATTCTTATACGTACCAAAAAACGTAGTCATTGAAGAGCCAATTCAAGCGGTATATGTAGTAGATGACGCAAAAAGTTCTTTATTTAACCACGTGTTAGTTGTCGCTGATGATCATAGTTCGATTACTTATGTTGAAAACTATATTTCTACTACTTCTGCGGAAAACAAAATTGTTAACATCGTGACAGAAGTTGTAGCGAATACAAACGCGCGCGTAGCGTATGGTGCCGTAGATAATTTAGCAGCAGGTACCACCACTTATGTGAACCGTCGTGGTATTGCTGGCCGTGACGCGAGAATCGAATGGGCATTAGGTTTAATGAACGACGGTAATACCATTTCTGAAAACGTAACAAACTTAATGGGCGATGGCTCTTATGGAGATACAAAAACGGTTGTCGTAGGACGTGGTAAACAAACTCAAAACTTTACAACAAAAGTTGTTCATTTTGGAAAACATACGGAAGGTTACATTTTAAAACACGGCGTCATGAAAGACGAAGCAACATCCATCTTTAATGGAATCGGAAAAATTGAGCATGGTGCATCTAAATCAAACGCTGAACAAGAATCTCGCGTCCTTATGTTAAGTGACAAAGCACGTGGAGATGCGAACCCAATTCTTTTAATAGATGAAGATGATGTAACAGCAGGACACGCAGCATCCGTTGGTCGTGTGGATCCAATTCAACTTTATTATTTAATGAGCCGCGGAATTCCACGTGTGGAAGCAGAACGACTGATTATTCACGGCTTCTTAGCACCGGTCGTGAATGAATTACCAATTGAAGGTGTGAAAAAGCAATTAATTGAAGTTATCGAAAGGAAAGTTCGATAATGGATGTAAAAGCAATTCGTGAAATGTTCCCTATTTTGAATCAAGAAGTCAACGGACATCCCCTAGTGTATTTAGATAGTGCAGCGACTTCCCAAAAGCCGCTGCCTGTTATTGAAGCATTGGATGAATATTATCGCCAATACAATTCCAACGTTCATCGGGGGGTTCATACCCTCGGAACAAAGGCGACAGACGGATATGAAGGAGCTCGGGAAAAAGTTCGGAAATTCATTAATGCTTCTTCAACGGAAGAAATTATTTTTACTAGGGGAACAACCACTTCCATTAATACGGTTGCCGTTAGCTATGGACGGGCGAATGTTCATGAAGGGGATGAAATTGTTATCACTTATATGGAGCACCATAGCAATATCATCCCATGGCAACAACTAGCGAAACAAACAGGCGCAACCTTAAAATATATTCCTTTACAAGAAGATGGAACGATATCGCTTGATGACGTCAGAAATACGGTTACGCCGAAGACGAAAATCGTTTCCATGATGCATGTGTCCAACGTTCTTGGCACGATCAATCCGATTAAAGAAGTGACTAAAATTGCCCATGAAAACGGGGCCATCATGGTTGTCGATGGTGCACAAAGTACACCTCATATGAAAGTAGACGTTCAAGATTTGGATTGCGATTTTTACACATTTTCTGGACATAAAATGTGTGCACCGACTGGAATTGGCATATTATATGGTAAAAAGCATTTGCTTGAACAAATGGAACCGGTTGAATTTGGCGGAGAAATGATTGATTTTGTTGGATTGTACGAATCAACGTGGAAAGAGCTCCCTTGGAAGTTTGAAGGGGGAACACCAATCATTGCTGGTGCGATTGGCTTAGGAGCAGCCATCGACTTTTTAGAAGAAATCGGTCTAGAAGCGATTAAAGAACATGAGCATCGCTTAGCGGCCTACGCGTTAGAAAAAATGTCGACGATTGATGGGATTACTATTTATGGTCCTAAAGAAGCGGATAAACGTGCAGGATTAGTAACATTTAACATTGCAGATGTGCACCCTCACGATGTAGCGACAGTCCTCGATACCGAAGGAATTGCCGTTCGAGCAGGCCATCATTGCGCACAGCCGTTAATGAAATGGCTGAACGTTTCTGCTACTGCACGGGCAAGTTTTTACTTGTATAATACAGAAGAAGATATCGATAAACTAGTGGAAGCACTTATCAAAACAAAGGAGTATTTTAGCGATGTCTTTTAACAATCTAGACACACTTTATCGTCAAGTCATTATGGATCACTATAAAAATCCTCGAAATAAAGGCAAATTAGAAGAAGGTAGCGTTACTGTGGATATGAACAACCCTACGTGTGGGGATCGTATCCATTTAACAATGAAGGTTGAAAATGGAAAAGTCGTAGATGCGAAATTTGAGGGAGAAGGATGCTCCATATCCATGGCATCTGCATCTATGATGACGCAAGCCATTAAAGGAAAAGACTTTGATACGGCCTTACGTCTTTCTAGCATCTTCTCTGATATGATGCAAGGAAAGGACTATGATGATGACATTGACTTAGGCGATATTGAAGCGTTGCAAGGAGTTTCGAAGTTCCCGGCTCGTATTAAATGCGCCACTCTTGCTTGGAAAGCAATGGAGAAAGGGTTACGTAACGAACAATAACGAGTCAGCTGGTTTTTCGTTTAACACACAACAAGATTGGAGGAATAAAAATGGCAAAGAAAATGCCGGAAATCGGGGATTATAAGTACGGTTTCAGAGATAAAGACGTGTCCGTTTTCCGTTCCAAACGCGGTTTAACTCGTGAAATCGTCGAAGAAATTTCCCGAATGAAAGATGAGCCACAGTGGATGCTCGACTTCCGCTTAAAGTCACTAGAACACTTCTACAATATGCCAATGCCACAATGGGGCGGCGACTTATCCGCTCTTGATTTTGATGAAATTACGTACTATGTTAAGCCATCTGAGCGTTCTGGACGTTCTTGGGATGAAGTACCAGAAGAAATTAAGCGTACATTCGATAAATTAGGGATCCCTGAAGCGGAACAAAAATACTTGGCAGGGGTATCTGCGCAATACGAATCTGAAGTTGTGTACCACAACATGAAAGAGGATTTAGAGAAATTAGGTATCATCTTTAAAGATACGGATTCAGCGCTAAAAGAAAACGAAGATCTTTTCCGTCAGCACTGGGCAAAAGTAGTCCCTCCAACAGATAATAAATTCGCAGCATTAAATTCTGCGGTTTGGTCTGGTGGTTCTTTTATTTACGTTCCACCTGGAGTAAAAGTGGATACGCCGCTACAAGCATATTTCCGTATCAACTCTGAAAATATGGGTCAGTTCGAGCGTACGTTAATTATCGTTGACGAGGGAGCGCACGTTCATTACGTAGAAGGATGTACAGCACCAGTTTATACAACGAACTCACTGCACAGTGCGGTCGTTGAAATTATCGTGAAGAAAGGTGCATACTGCCGTTATACAACCATCCAAAACTGGGCAAATAACGTATATAACCTTGTTACTAAACGTGCCGTTTGTGAAGAAAACGCAACGATGGAATGGATTGACGGAAATATCGGTTCTAAACTGACAATGAAATATCCGGCTGTCATCTTAAAAGGTGAAGGTGCGCGTGGTATGACTTTATCCATTGCTCTTGCTGGTAAAGGGCAACACCAAGATGCCGGAGCTAAAATGATTCACTTAGCACCAAATACGTCTTCTACCATCGTTTCTAAGTCTATCTCTAAACAAGGTGGTAAAGTAACGTACCGTGGTATTGTTCACTTTGGTCGTAAAGCAGACGGTGCTCGCTCAAACATTGAGTGTGACACGCTTATTTTAGATAACAAATCAACATCCGATACCATTCCATATAACGAAATTTTAAATGACAATATTTCGCTTGAGCACGAAGCGAAAGTATCAAAAGTATCGGAAGAACAATTATTCTATCTCATGAGCCGCGGTATATCCGAAGAAGAAGCTACTGAAATGATTGTGATGGGCTTTATCGAGCCATTTACAAAAGAGCTTCCAATGGAATACGCGGTAGAAATGAACCGTCTAATCAAATTCGAAATGGAAGGTTCTATCGGTTAATGACACACCTCGCTCCACTTGGGGGCGAGGATTTTTTCTGTCATTTTTTCACTTTTGTAAAAGTTGATGCACCTACCTATGCTGAACTATGGAATATGATAGAATGAGGTTAACAAGGTGGTGAGACGGTGATTTATATCGGATTAACGGGATGGGGCGATCATGATTCATTGTATGAAGGGAACGTATCCAACCGGGATAAATTACAAGTATATGCTTCCTATTTTCCAACGGTAGAGGTGGATAGCTCTTTTTATGCCATCCAACCAGAACGTAATTACGAAAAATGGATTGAGGAAACTCCAGCAAGTTTCCAATTTATCGTAAAAGCCTATCAAGGAATGACGGGGCATTTACGTGGAGACATCCCGTTTTCTTCTAAAAAAGAAATGTTCGAGTCCTTTTGCCAATCACTCCGTCCGTTTTCAAAATCCAGCAAATTAGCGATGGTGCTATTTCAGTTTCCGCCATGGTTTCAATGCACGAAAGAAAATGTCGATTACTTACGTTATTGTCGAGAAGCAATGGGGGACCTCCCAGTCGCACTAGAATTTCGGAATCGAACGTGGTTTTCTGAAAAATATCGAGAAAAAACACTGGCTTTTATGAAAAAAGAAAAGTGGATCCATAGTATCTGTGATGAACCACAAGTAGGGGAAGGGTCAGTACCAACTGTTTTAGAACCAACGGATTCAGAAAAAACGTTAATACGCATGCATGGTAGAAATGTTAATGGATGGCGAAAACCAAAGGAAGGGAAAAACTGGCGGGATGTGCGCTATTTATACCGCTATAATCGCCAAGAGCTGCTGGAATGGAAACATTATATACGAAGTCTTCAAAAACGGACTACCACTATTTACATGTTATTTAACAATAATTCTGGTGGTGATGCTGCAGACAATGCCAAGGAAATGATTGAACTATTAGGTATTGAATATGATGATTTAGCCCCACGGCAACTAGAGTTATTTTGAGGAGAGTGATTTTAAACAAATGGAAGCTATTGTTTTAATCGTGTGTGGATTACTAGCAGGAGCATTAGGGGCTCTAGTCGGCCTTGGAGGGGGAATCATTATCGTTCCAGCCTTAATTTATTTAGGTTCCTATACGCCTTTATTAAAACCAATCTCTCCACAGGTAGCTGTGGGGACGTCCTTACTCATCATGATATTTACAGGATTGTCTTCTACGTTAAGTTATATGAAGCATAAGACAGTTGATTACAAGAGTGGATGGATTTTCTTTCTAGGAAGCGGACCAGGGGCGATCGTGGGTGCTTGGGTGAACCAAACGTTAAAGATGAGCACGTTCAATGTGTATTTCGGAAGTTTTATGATTTTTGTCGCTCTTTTACTTATGTTTAAAAATCGTTTAAAACCGGTCCAAGGTCTGTTTAATCAAACCATTAAGCGAACATTTATGGATGGAGAAGGGCATACATACGAATATGGATACCATCCTTTGATGGGAATCTTGATTTCGTTTATTGTGGGATTTTGTTCTGGTATTTTTGGAATTGGTGGAGGTTCTCTCATGGTACCAGCGATGATGCTTATTTTTCTGTTTCCTCCACATGTGGCGATTGCAACTTCGATGTTTATGATTTTTCTTTCTGCATTAGTTAGTTCGACGATGCATATTTGGTTAGGAAACGTCAACTGGACTTATGCTCTTTTTCTTATTCCGGGAGCGTGGATTGGCGCTAAAGTTGGGGCTTGGATGAATACGAAATTAAAATCAGATACACTGGTAAGTATTTTACGGATTATTTTAATTCTTATCGGCCTGCGCCTCATCTATCAAGGAATTGTCGGTTAGCTTTAGAAGACAGCAAACAAGTATTCATCATATATTACAATAAGCGATAGGTTAAGTGAAAAATGAATGCGCTGAGGTGTTAGGGATGATGGAGACCATCCATATTTATCATACGAACGATATACATAGTCATTTTGAGCATTGGGTGCGGATTACACCGTTTTTAAAAGAACGACAAGCGCTACATCAAAAAATGGGACAGTCTGTATTTGTTTTTGATATTGGTGACCATGTTGACCGCTGGCACCCTTACACGGAAGGAACGTTAGGAAAAGGAAATGTTGAGCTCCTAAATGATGTTGGTTACACAGCCGTGACCATTGGGAATAATGAGGGCATTACCTTTGGATATGAAGATCTAGATTCATTATACGATAACGCCCAGTTCGATGTAGTTATCGCCAATGTTTACCAACCGGATCATAAGCGACCTGAATGGGCAAAACCATATTGTTTGTATCAAACGAAACATGGTCTTACATTAGGAGTAATTGGGGTAACAACATATTTTAAACGGTTTTATGAGCTACTTGGTTGGAAAATGACCGATCCAATTGAGGAAGTAAAGCGCATAGTTGCCCGAATTCGGGAACATGCCGATATCATTGTGTTACTATCCCACCTCGGAATTTACGATGATGAACGAATGGCACGGGAAATTGAAGGAATCGATGTGATTTTAGGTGGACATACCCATCATATTTTGCACGAAGGAAAGGTCATCAACAATGTGCTACTAGCTGCTGGGGGAAAGCACGGTCAATATGTTGGACATGTGCAATTAACCATTGATACAAATAAAGTGATTCATGAGAAAAAAGCGCAATTGTACGAAACTCAACAATTACCTCCTCGAGAATACGAAGATGAGCAGATTGACAGTTTGTTTGAAAAAGGTAAAACGTTATTGTACCAACCGATCGCACATGTAAAAGAGGAATTAGCTGTCCATTGGTTTCAACCTTCTACTTTTCCACAACTGTTATGTGATGCCATTTTAGAATGGTGCCAAGGGGACTGTGCCTTTATTAATGCAGGACTTGTTTTACATTCTCTCCCTAAAGGAAAAGTAACCAAGTTTCATATCCATCAAGCACTGCCCCATCCGATCAATCCTTGTGTTGTAGAATTGACCGGAGCTGAATTGAAAGAAGTGTTTCGTCAAAGTTTTGATCAATCATTAGCCCATTTACCGATTAAGGGATTTGGTTTTCGTGGACAAGTGATGGGAGCGTTTGTGTACAGTGGAATCGACTTTGATGAAAATAGGCAAACCTTTTCTATCCGAGGGAAACCTCTTGAAGCCAGACGAGTATACCAACTAGCAACAATTGATATGTTTACGTTTGGTCCATTTTTTCCAGAAATTCATCGAGCACAGAAAAAAACATACTTTCTACCAGAATTTTTACGGGACATTATCGTTTGGAAGTTGTCAAAATAACTTGTAGCACCTTTTCACATCTTTTCATACACATGTAGTATGAAAGGAGCGGAGGATTGATGGTGTCCCTTGAACCAATAGTAATCGACGGACATACGTTTCTAGCGATAAACGTTCAGTTACCAAAAACGAATTTAGTGATGGTAACGAATGATAAAGGGTATATTATGTGTGGCGCTTTAGATGTGGCGTTACTCAACGAACGGTTAAAAGATCGAAGAATTATTGCAGGTCGTGCGGTTGGAGTAAAAACAATTGAGCAATTATTGGAAGCTCCGTTAGAATCCGTAACGGTAGAAGCGGAGGAATATGGCATTTATACAGGAATGAAAGGGAAAGACGCTTTGCTTAAGCTGGTGTAATGAGAAGGGAAGATACTGCCTTCCCTTCTATTTAGTGCAACATTTGATTGTCATTTGTTTTCTTGTATTTTAAGATGGACCTGAAGGAGTAAAAAATAGGAACAATCAATAGGAGAATATAATGAGGTTAATAGCTACAAAATCAGTCAAACCAGGTATGATCTTAGCACATCCTATTTTTAACGAAAAAGGTCAACCGTTATTACGTGAAGGTGTGTCATTAACGGAAAGATTAATTGATCGATTAAATCAATATAAAATTACATACGTATATATTGCCGATTCTGCATCTGAAGGAATTAAAGCGACGTCTTCTATTTCTGAAGCTGAACGACTCCGTGCTGTTAAAACCATCGAAAATACACTTAGAATGATTAATAATTCCTCTTCCTTATCTACCATGACCGTACTTGAAAAAAATACAAAACAGTTAAAAGGAATTGTTTCGACCATTTTAGAAGCGATTAAAGGTAATCAAGATGTTTTAAATGTCTTAGTTGACGTTTATTCCTATGATTCTTATATTTATCAGCATTCATACAATGTAACCTTATATTCATTAGCCATAGGTGTCGGGTTACAATTGCCTCGTAAGCAATTAGAAGTATTAGGGTTAGGAGCCTTACTTCACGATGTCGGGAAAGTGAAAGTTCCTCGGGAGATTTTACTCAAGCCAGGAAAGCTGACCGATGAGGAGTTCGAAGTCGTAAAAAAGCATACCGAGTTTGGATTTGAGTTGTTACGACGTTTACATACCGTTCCACTAGTAGCGGCTCATTGTGCGTATCAACATCATGAACGTTTAAATGGTTCGGGGTATCCGCGCGGGATTAAAGGGGACGAGATGCATGAATTTGCGAAAATTATTGCTGTAGCAGATGTATATGATGCCGTTACCTCCAATCGCGTGTATCGAAAGGCGATGTTGCCACATGAAGGTTTAGAGTTATTATACTCTGGTGCAGGAACCTTGTTTGATTCATCAATTGTCGAGGCTTTCCGAAAATCGATATCGATCTACCCGGTTGGAGTAACTGTTGAATTAAGCGATGGACGGAAAGGAATTGTCGCAAAGCAAAATAAAGGTGTAACCGATCGTCCCCATATCCGCATTACGGAACAAAATGGACAACCGTTACAACAGCCTTATGAAATGAATTTACAAGAACATTTAGGCGTTACCATTGTAAAATGTGAAGCATAAAAAAATAGCTTATTTCCCCTTTTTCACGCATACATTTAGTAGTGAAGGGGGGATTTTTTTGTCTTTTAATTTTTACAAAAAACCCCGACGAAGAGGGCCCTTACCCTTTCGTTATGTCTTTTTACTTTCATTTGTCTTCTTTATTTTTTCCACTGCGGCTGGACTATGGATTATCAATGAGGGGATTAAACCAACGCTAACGAGCTACGCCGAAACGCAAACCCGTAAAATCGCCACGATGGTCATTAATAAAGCGATTAATAAAAAAATAGCGAATGTCATTGATATTAATGACATTATTGAAACGGTACCGAACCCGAACGGAAATGGAACGACGACAACGAAATTTAATACAGAAATTATAAGTAGGGTGCAGTCAGAAATTACGAGCCTTGTTCAAATGAACATTAAAGAAGCAGAGCGCGGAAATTTAGAAGCGCTGGAATTTTTATCAGATGTAGAAATTAACAAAGAAGAAACCATAAAACGGGAAGGGATTGTGTACGAAGTTCCGCTTGGGCAAGCGACCAACAATGCGTTATTAGGGAACTTAGGTCCACAAATTCCCGTTCGTTTCTTTGCAATTGGTGACGCACAATCCAATGTAAAAACGTACTATGAAGCATTAGGAATTAATAACGTTTGGGTCGAAGTTTTTATTGAAATAGAGGTAAACATTCAAATTATCATTCCATTTGCAACAAAAGTGACAACAATCAAACAGGATATTCCTGTTGCTATGGGACTAATTCAAGGAAAAGTACCACAGTTTTACAACGGTGGCGGTAATACTTCCCCTTCCATTGAAGTACCATTTGAAAACTAGTTGATAAATGAAATAAACATTGTTATAGTAATAGAAGACAAGTGAATAAGCAACTAACCTAATCGAAATCCGATGGGGTAGAGGCTGCAAAATTTATGAGTAGGCTACGTGAGGATGACAACGATGATCGTAGTTGAAAGGAAATTTTGCCGAAGTAAAAATGATGCGTCAACGTCATTTTTGCTGGGGTTGCTCTGAATAAGAGTAACACTGTCATTATGAGGGGGTATACCTCATAATGGGGAGCTACTGATCGTGATGGAGAAACGGAAGACATTACAAGGGTAATGGTAGACGTTCTCTATCATTACCCTTTTTTGTTTATCCTCTGTCATGAAAAAAGTTCCCCCCTATCAAAATAAGGAGGAGGACTAATGGAAAATACGATTTTCTCACTTTTACCACCTGTTGTAGCCATTGTGATGGCAATTCTTACTCGTCGTGTCATATTATCCTTAGGTGTTGGGATTGTATTGGCAGGTTTATTGTTAGGTCAATTCCAGCTAGGTGCGTCATTTACTTATATTTGGGAGGCATTTTCGGGCATTTTTATTTCCGATGGGGAAATAAATACGTGGAATGTTTACATTTTAATTTTCTTACTCATTTTGGGTGTCATTACCGCATTTATTAATATTTCTGGTGGAAGTCGAGCTTTTGGTGAATGGGCGTTAAAGCGCGTAAAATCTCGTGTAGGTGCACAATTAGTTACAGCCTTTTTAGGGATTATTATTTTTATCGATGATTATTTTAATAGCTTAGCAGTGGGGCAAGTGGCTCGCCCAATTACAGACCGACAAAAAGTATCACGCGCAAAATTAGCTTATTTAATCGATTCTACGTCCGCACCGGTATGTGTCGTTTCGCCAATCTCCAGCTGGGGCGCATATATTATTGGAATCATTGGGATGATTTTAGCTGAGCATAGCATTACGGAATATACGGCTTTTTCGGCATTTATGCAAATGGTGCCATTAAATATTTATGTATGGGTAGCTTTGGCCTTCGTCTTCTTTGTCGCGATTCGCAACGTAAACATTGGTGCAATGAAGCAACATGAAGAACGGGCGATAGCAACAGGTGAAGTGTATGATCCAGAAAAAGAAATTCCAGGGGAAGTTAAAGAAGAATTGCCAGTTAGTCAAAAAGGAACGATTGGTGATTTATTGCTACCGATCCTAGCTTTAATAGTTGGAACGGTCGTGGCGATGATTTGGACAGGAGCAAAAGCGGTGGAAGGTGAAGCTACAATCCTTGCCATTTTTGAAAACACGGACGTAGCAACTTCCCTTGTATACGGTGGTTTATTTGGCTTATTAGTGACAATTCTTTTATTTATTCGTCAAAGTGTTGTATTTAAAGGGATTCCTGCATCCGTATTTGGGAATGGAGTTTGGGCAGGAATTCGCTCCATGTTACCAGCGATCAATATTTTGATTTTAGCGTGGACGATAGTTACATTAATTGATCAATTGCAAACAGGTACGTATTTAGCGGGACTTGTGGAAAAAGCGAACATAAATACAGCGTTTTTACCGGCTATTTTATTTTTAGTAGCTGGAATTATGGCATTTTCGACAGGTACGTCTTGGGGGTCATTTGGTTTATTGCTTCCGATTGCTGGAGAAATCGCGGCTGTTACTGATATGACACTTCTTTTACCATCAATGGCTGCCGTGTTGGCAGGAGCGGTATTTGGTGACCATTGTTCGCCAATTTCAGATACGACGATTCTTTCGTCTACAGGAGCCGGTAGCAACCATATGGACCATGTCGTGACACAACTGCCTTACACGCTTATCGCAGCGGTTATTTCTACAATTAGTTATATTGTCATCGGCTTTTTCGGTAGTACGATTATTGGATTATTCGCTGCAGCCATCCTGTTTGTTATTGTAGCGGTATGGCTGCAAAGAAATACAGGAAAACAAACGGAAGCAGTCGAAGCTTAGATGATAAAAACGAGCGGTCAATGGACCGCTCGTTTTTTTGTGCACATATGTAAAAGATCTTATATTAAAACAAAAATCTATGAAATTCCAAGATGTATAAAAAATGAAACGAAGTTAGGCAACATAGAGATACTTTTTTACAATAGTGAGAGAAGGTAATGAACTGTCAAATAATTAATTTTTTTACTATTTTTAAAATAATACTTTGACAACTATTGTCGATAGGCTTATACTTTATGTTAGATAATATTAAATAATCAGAAAATTTAAAATATCTAACTTCACATTGGAAGTTAGAAATAAGGGGGTAAAAGAATGGAAAATCGACAACAATGGGGGACTCGGGCCGGTTTTATTTTAGCAGCGGTCGGGTCAGCAGTCGGATTAGGTAACATTTGGCGTTTTCCTGGCATCGCCTACGAAAACGGTGGAGGAGCCTTCTTCCTACCATATTTATTCGCGTTGTTAACAGCAGGGATTCCCATCTTAGTTTTAGAGTTTACACTTGGGCACAAGTATCGAGGTTCAGCTCCATTATCATTGGGACGAATGTCGAAAAAAGGTGAATGGATTGGATGGTGGCAAGTCGGTATCTCGTTTGTCATCTCAACTTACTACGCTGTAATTATCGCTTGGGCGATGGCTTATGCGTACTATGCGCTCAGCTTACAATGGGGAAATGATCCACTAAGCTTTTTAATCGGAGACTATTTGAAATTAACTGAAAATCCAGGTGAGGTAGGAAGTGTTGTTCCTAGCGTCTTTATTCCACTGGTTTTAGTTTGGGCAATCACTTTAGGTGTACTGTTCAAAGGAGTTAAAAAAGGTATTGAATTGGCAAACAAAGTAATGATTCCGGCGTTAGTGGTCTTATTTTTAATTATCGTTATTCGTGCATTAACGCTTGAAGGAGCAGTAGACGGGTTAAACACATTCTTTAAACCGAACTGGGATGTAATTTTAAGTGGGAAAGTATGGGTAGCAGCGTATGGACAAATTTTCTTCAGTTTATCTATAGCTTTTGCCATCATGATTACGTATTCAAGTTACTTACCAAAGAAATCTGATATTACGAACAACGCATTTATTACTGGTTTTGCAAACTCTTCTGTAGAGTTGCTAGCAGGTATCGGGGTTTTCAGTGCGTTAGGATTTATGGCTGCACAACAAGGTGTCCCTGTTCAAGAAGTTGTTTCTAAAGGTGTTATCCTTGCGTTTGCGGTATTTCCGGAAATTATTAACAACTTCCCAGTTGCATCTGAGTTATTTGGGTTCTTATTCTTTACATGTTTAGTACTTGCAGGCCTTTCTTCTCTCATTTCGATTGTTGAAACATATGTTGCTGGTGTACAAGAAAAGTTTAACATTTCCCGTACGGCTTCTGTTGCTGTCGGTGGTGGAATTGCAGCACTAATCTCTATATTATTCTCGACTCAAGGTGGCTTATACTTCTTAGACTCTGCAGACCACTTTATCAACAATTACGGTATTGCTTTAGCTGGTTTAGTCGAAGTTGTTTTTGTTGCTTGGTTCTTACGTGAACTTGATAACTTAAAAGGTCATGCGGACGCTGTTTCCGATATTCGCCTTGGTGCTTGGTGGAAACTTTCAATAACAATTATTACTCCAGTCGTTCTAGGCATTATGATGGTAATGAACTTCCGCGAAGATATTTTGAACAGCTATGGAGATTATCCGGCTGTATTTAACTTCTACTCTGGTTGGCTTGTAGCCGCATTAGTGATTTTCCTTGGATTTATCTTTGCTTATGCAAAAAAGTGGAATCAAGGTCAATTAGAAATTCCATCCCATAAGGAGGTACAATAACCATGGATGCAAGTGCAGTAGTGATGATGATTGTTGGTATGCTAATCATTTGGGGTGGATTAGGACTTTCGATTGCGAATGCTGTTCGTAAATCTAAAAACTAATCATACAAAAAGTGACCGAAATGGATGTTTGTTTCGGTCACTTTTTTGCATATGGGAGAGGGCTGATACAGAAGGCGTAAGCCCATTTTTGGTTATCGTCGATTTCTTTTCGCTTCTTGTTCCCAGCGACGTAAGTATGGAAATGGATCAAACGACCATTCGGTTTTTCCATTATATTTGTACATCCCGTAATGTAAATGGGGTGGGAATTTTCCAGATGTACCTGGGGGACCATATCCGCTACTTCCTACAGCCCCAATCATCATACCAGGCTCAACCATTTGCCCGACGTGCAAGCCATTTACAAACCCATTGAGATGAGCAAAATAATGATACGTATTGTTAATGTCACGAATGCCGATTCGCCATCCTCCATACTTGTTCCATCCTTTCATTTCGACAATACCGTAACAAGTGGATAGAACAGGAACGCCATAGTCGGCAAAAATATCTGTACCTTCATGAATTCGCCGTCCTCCCCAACCTCTAGCATCTCCCCACGTGTTCTTATAACTGTAATTATAGCGAATAGGAAGTGGGAAGGATTTTTGGTCCAAATTTAAACGGCCAAAGTGACGATACATTTTCGCTTTCCCGACAATAATACTCACGGCTCGATCCCGTTTATAATAGTTCCATAAAGCGATTTTAATGTTGTCATGATCCATGCCATACTGCTTCACATATTTGGCCATAGCAAATAAAACGTCTTCATCGTTCGTCCGTTCGGCTTTACCATCTCCATTCCCATCAACACCCATTCCATCAAAGTAGGCAATAGAACGAGGATTGACGTCATTTCGATTCGGATTCCAACCACCTGACCATTGTTCTTCTGTAAAGTAAATACTAATAATCCCCTCTGGTTTCGGTAAATCTTTTCTAACCGTACGAATCGTTCGTTCGTATTGATCAATGGCTGCTAAATAATACCATGGAATCAAAGTGACAGCTTCCACTTTTTTATATAATTCCATCCGTTTTCGATACATTTCCTCTTCAGAAGGTGCTTCCTTTGCTAGGACACTGAAGGGAGTGAAAAGGGACAAAAAAAGCAATACAATGATGAGCCTTCCCATATTGGTCCTCCTTTTTTTCAAAATGTCGAGTCTACTCGTGATATAATTAGTTTGTGATTGAACGATTCAAACATTAATATCAATTAATGGTAACCATCATTTCACAATGCTTGTGTTCCCTTCTTTCGTATGTTAAAGTGACATCAGAAGAAGTTTTGAGATATTGGTTCACTCTGTTTGCTTAAGCAGACGACAATTGGACGATTGGAGATGAAAGTATGAGCAAAAGAGATGAATACTTACGTAAGCCAGAATGGTTAAAAATAAAATTAAATACGAACGAAAACTATACCGGCTTGAAAAAAATGATGCGGGAGAAAAACTTACATACGGTATGTGAGGAAGCCCGCTGTCCAAACATTCATGAGTGCTGGGCTGTTCGTCGCACCGCTACCTTTATGATTTTAGGAGACGTATGTACGCGGGCGTGTCGTTTCTGTGCCGTTAAAACGGGGTTACCAACAGAATTAGACTGGAAAGAACCAGAGCGAGTGGCAGATTCCGTTCGCTTAATGAATTTAAAACATGTTGTTGTGACAGCGGTTGCACGGGACGATTTAATTGATGGTGGAGCTGCTGTATTTGCTGAAACGGTTCGAGCCATTCGTCGCAAAAATCCATTTACGACAATAGAAGTATTGCCTTCAGATATGGGAGGCGTGTACGAAAACTTAAAAACGTTAATGGATGCGAAACCAGATATTTTAAACCACAACATTGAGACTGTCCGTCGCTTGACACCAAGAGTTCGTGCCCGTGCAACTTACGAGCGCTCACTGGAATTTTTACGTCGAGCGAAAGAATTACAGCCAGATATTCCAACAAAGTCTAGCATTATGATTGGTCTCGGTGAAACGAAGGAAGAAATTATTGAAGCAATGGATGATTTACGGGCAAATCATGTCGATATTTTAACCATCGGTCAATATTTACAACCGACGAAAAAACATCTTAAAGTACAAAAATATTATCATCCAGATGAATTTGCGGAATTAAAAGAAATCGCCTTAGAAAAAGGGTTTAGCCACTGTGAATCCGGACCATTAGTTCGTTCATCTTACCATGCGGATGAACAAGTAAATGAAGCAGCAAAGACGAAACAAAAAATGGGTGAAATCGAAACAAAAAATGCCTAAACTAAAGGTTAAGGAGTGGCCCTTTGTCATAAGGGTCACTTTTTTCTTTTATATCCTACGCGAAATTGTTCCTATGCTTAGTTAGTAGAAATTTGTATCACACCAACTGCTAAGTTTAGAAAGAGTTTGTCTGTTAAATCATGTAAGAAAATAATCCATAAGGAGATGGTGAGGACTAAAAACGAGCTGACTTCCTAAATAAAGTCAGCTCATAAACCATTAGCGGATAATGTTCGAACCACGCCATGAACCGTCAGGAGATTTCATCTTCGTTTGAGTTTGGAAGCGATCCGTTCGATCCGTCATTTCGTTTATCATTTCTCCGTTCGGATTTTCCCCATCACTCATGTTTCGACCTTGTGGAGAACGTTCTAACATTAGCTCAATCGTTTTTTCGATAGCAGCATTGGCATTTCGCATGTCCGCGTCCATATTCGAGAGGTTTTCTACGTCACGTAATAATTGAGGGTCATCTGTTACGTATACGTGATACCACCTTGGGACCACAGACATAGCCGTTTTTTTCACTTGGTCGGCAACTTCAAATCGCGATTGGTCATCAGTGGCTTTCGTGCGATAGGCGATGAGTACTTCTTCATCGGTTACAAGTGTGGAACAGTCCGTGACATTTGGTAAAGTAACGGACATTTTACTGATTGCATCGGCAGCTTTTTCCCGATTGATTAAATACATGTTGTCGTATGTGACGGTGTCCCCCATAATAGGGCTTTTTTGGTGACGAACGAATCCGAATTCTTCGGCATTTTGTTGCGTTGTATAGTTATCGTTTTCGTTATATAATTCACCACGGTTTTGGACATTGATGGTGTTTCCTGAATCATAAAACAGTCCTTGCTCGTCATCGGTATTTGCTGCACAGGCTGCCAATGCAGTAATACTAACGACACCTAACGAAAGAATCCATTTTCTCAACTTTACCACCCCCTCGCTATTAGGATGGCTTCGATCTTAATTTTTTTTCATAGTAATAAGTGGTGAATCAGCTATAATGGAAATTAGGATAACAGTTTAAGGCAGGTGATACGGATGATTACAATCAATAATCTTCATTACGAATTAGTGGAAGAGCATCGGAACGGTTTTAATGAAGAGGCGTTTCGTAATCGCTATAGCGATATTTTAGCGAAATACGATTATATATTAGGTGACTGGGGATATGGACAGTTACGCTTACGGGGATTTTTTGATGATCAAAATCAAAAAGCCACATATGATACAAAAATAAGTACATTGAAGGAATATTTGTATGAATATTGTAATTTTGGCTGTGCTTATTTTGTATTGAAAAAAGTAGACAAATAATCGGTCAGAAAAGATCGTTCTTCTGACCGATTGGTTGACGCTATCCTTCATCAGTGCCGTATGGAGGCTCGCTATTTTTGGACTTTTCGTCATGGGGAGGATGGGCCCCGTCCATTTGTCGTGGCAAGTCTTGGTGAAGTGTTCTAACTTCATAATTAAAGGCACTATAATAGCGTTGTCCTTTTCTCCAAGGCGTTGATTTGTTGAAAACAGGATTATCTTTTCCCCGAGGGGATCCATACGCTCCTTCTGGTAATCCCTCTGGTATTAAAAAATTTCTCATCGTTTCCACGTTGGAGAAATCAGAATATTGTTCCGAGTCGCGATTTGTCAACAGTCTCACCTCGAATGTGAGGATAATGAAATGGATGGTTCCATTTCTTTTTTAGTATATGTGCCCCCTCTGAACTTATTCAAAACGCGCAGTTACACGACTTCATATAAAAAAGAACGCAATTCATTTCCTTCTTCTTCGTTTAATTGAAAAACATGCTCTAAATATCCTGGTTCGTCTAAATCGTCTCGGCCAATAATCGCATACTGATTGCTTTGTAAATTTAATATTAACTGTTTTCCGTAATAACGATCGGTTTGAAGAATAGCTAAGTCGTACCGTTGTGATTCACCCATAAAGCTAACAAAACGAATGTTCGCTGTTTCTTTTTGATCATACAAAAAAAATCGTTCCATGTATTGTTCCTCCTGTCCTTTTCATTTTTCATCATACCAAATTCGTTTCAATGTAGGAAAGGTGTGATACAATAAGGTTGGAGAATATAGCTAAAAAGGAAGTAAAACCATTCCTTCTTTGTTGGAAAGGGTGTTCATCATGTATTTTGTGGATCGCCAAAAAATTGAACAAACGCTTCAATTTTACGATCGGCAATTAGAATTATTAGAAAAGGAAGCTAGTTGGGAAACGGATGTACAAAAAGCAGCCTTAGAACGGATTTGTCACACTATCATTGAAGCAGTTTTAGATGTGGGCAACAGTATGATTGATGGCTTTATTATGCGAGATCCAGGCAGCTTTGAAGATATTGTTGATATTTTACTCGATGAAAAAGTGATTACTGAAGAAGTTGAAAAAAGCTTAAAGCAAATCATTGGTTGGCGTAAACAACTAGTACAAAACTATATGGAAGTCGACCACGAAGGGCTATCCAATACGTTTCAGCAGCATTTGAAGCAAATCCGTCCATTCAGTCAAATGGTACGCAATTATTTAGAAACCGAATTAGGGCCAGTTTCTGCATTCAAAAATTAAGCAAGGACGCTTTCGTTATGAAAGCGTTTTTATTTGTTGTACACGTACAATAGGGTGAAGTATATCATCAGATAAAATAAGTGGAAAATGCAAATAATGTCGACAAAACTGTAAAAAAGTTAAGGAAAACTGAAAATAATCCTTGCTGAACCGGGAAATAAATCGTTACATACGAAAAATAATCTACTAAACAAAGGTATCAACTAAGAGGAGTGAGACAAATATGAAATCATACAAAGGATATTTAATCGATTTAGATGGCACGATGTATCGCGGAAAAGAGAAAATTGAAGCAGCTGGCCGATTTGTTCACCGACTTATTGATAAGGGACTTCCTTATTTATTTGTGACGAACAATTCATCACGAACACCTGAACAAGTTGCTGAAAAACTGAATCGATTTGACATCCCAACCCGCCCTGAGCAAGTGTTTACAACTAGTATGGCTACCGCTAATTATATGTATGAACGAAAACCGAACGCAACCGTTTATGTTATTGGAGAAGAAGGAATTCGAACCGCTTTATTAGAAAAAGGATTTAAGCTTGTTGAAGAAAAACCAGATTTTGTCGTCGTCGGTATTGACCGTTCGATAACGTATGAAAAGCTGGCGCTCGCTTGCTTAGGTGTTCGTAACGGGGCAACGTTTATTTCAACGAATGGAGATATTGCAATTCCAACTGAGCGTGGCTTGTTACCTGGGAATGGTTCATTGACATCTGTTGTTACCGTCTCTACCCAAACGGAGCCTATTTTTATTGGAAAGCCTGAACCAATTATTATGGAACAGGCTTTAAAAGTGCTTGGCACATCAAAAGAAGACACCATTATGGTCGGAGATAACTACCATACGGACATTTTAGCGGGTCTTCGTACGGGAATCGACACCCTGCTAGTTCATACAGGAGTAACGACAAAAGAAGCGTTAAAAGAGGTTGATTTCCAACCAACCTATACGGTCGATTCTCTTGATGATTGGACAGTATAATTAATAATTAATAGGCTCTGTTAAGCGATACTGTTGATATTTATACATTACGCTTGTGGCGGACGGTTTCCGCGGGCAAGCCGCAAGGTGCAAGCCGCTTCCCTCGCTACGCTCAAGTAAGGGTCTTGCGGCTTCTTGTTCCCGCTGGAGTCGCCGCCGTGTGAATAACTTGCTAAAAATCAACAATGACTTATAACAGAGCCAATTAATTAAAAAGGTATCGGGAAACACCCGATACCTTTTTAATCATCTTCATCGATAGAATGATGAGCTAACCGGCTGGAGGCGGCTGCCGCAATAGCCCCGACGATATCGTCTAAAAAGGTATGACACATTCTAGAAGATTTATCATTAAGTTTTTTTAATATTCCAGGCTTTTGTTTATCGATGTAACCGTAATTCGTAAACCCAATCGATCCGTACACATTGACGATAGAAAAGGCTAAAATCTCATCGATTCCGTATAGCCCTTCATCGACAGAAATGATCGATTGTAGTGGTTCATTAAGCAACTTTTGTTCCGCTAATTTATCTAACTGAATACCAGTTAAAATGGCATTTTGTACTTCCCGCTTGGAAAGGACGCGTTCCACGTTATATATACATTCTTCTATTTCTAATTTGGGGTAGTATTTTTTTTGAAGGAACATCACCAATTCAGCAATATCCTCAATTTTAACCCCACGCTCGTACAACCATTGTCTAGCTACTTGCTTGGTACTCATTTTATTTTGTTCAATCCCCATTTTATTTCACCTTTTCTAATAGAATTTAAATCAATATATGACAATATTGAGTCATTTATACGGACAACCTTTGTCTTCAATTGCATATTGGTTTTTACCTTTCGCATATATTTGAAATAAAGAACAATTTCAAGTCGTATTTATATTTCCTCAGAACAAAGAAATTCAAACACCAAAGGAGGAGGAAGATGACCCACCCTATCTTGGAAAAGTATTTTTCCATAAAAGGAGCCCAACCTGTTCATTGGAAAGATGGGTATGAGACGTATATATATAACGGTTTTCTATATAGTATTGTGATGGTTACACATGTGGAACAAGAAACAATGGAAGAATTATACGAAATGTCGGAACACCTAGTGAAAGAAGGGGATCGTTATGTTGCCACGTTCGTATTATCAAAACAAAATAAATTTTTAGTCACTGAAAAAGATCAAGATTTCGTCTTATTGAAAGCGCCGTTGCGCTATGCTCCATCTCACGTACGTTTTGGAAGAAAATTAGGGAAGCTTCATCGCATGGGTCGTTCCATTCAAAAAACAATTACAGCCACTAGTCGTATGGGACAATGGAAAGATCTCTGGAGCAAAAGGCTACAGCAAATGGAAAACGTTTGGAACGAAATGGTGCGTGAACATCCCAATACTCCGTTTACGAAATACTTTGTCGAATCGTTTCCGTATTATTTAGGATTAACCGAAACAGCCATTCAATATTTAGTCGATACGGAAATTGATGATAAACCTCTTGCTCAAGATGCCGGCACGATATGTCACGAGCACTTTTATGATGACGCATGGGGTAAAAAGTATTGGATCCATCATCCATTTGATTGGGTATTTGACCATGCAAGTAGAGATTTGTCCGAATGGGTGAGAGGAAAGTACTTTCGGTTTACGTCTACTTTTCATCCGGATGTCGAACAGTTTTTTGGAGAATATCAAACAGTAAATTCTTTGTCGTCCTTTTCATGGCGACTATTATATGCACGTCTATTGTTTCCGCTTCATTACTTTGAATGCATTGAAGAATATTTTTTAGTGGCGTCAGAACAAAAACAAAAGCAATTAGAAGAACAATTAGAAAAATGTTTACGTTATTCAACGGATTATGAGCGCTTTTTATCATCATTTTATCATGTGGCCCGCGTCCCTTTACGAAAGTATAAGATTCCGACAATCAAGTGGCTTGGAAAGCCTGTATTATAGTGATTATTCTTATGCTACAATAAAGAAAAAAAGAAAAGGGTCGAAGCAACATGACAAAACCATACGTTTTTATCACACGCAAATTACCAGATGAAGTAGTCGAACCGTTATCAACATTAGCTCATATCGAAATGTGGCCATCGGAAGACGAAGTTGTACCTAGAGACCTTTTATTAGAACAAGCCGCTCAAGCGAATGGATTGCTCACGATGCTCTCCGACCAAATCGATGAAGAGTTGTTCGAGAAAGCTCCGAAATTACAAGTGGTTGCTAATTTAGCTGTAGGATATGACAACATTGATGTCATAGCAGCACGAAAAAGAGGAATTATCGTTTGTAATACTCCGGATGTGTTGACCGAAACAACTGCTGACTTAACATTTGCTCTTCTTATGACGACTGCAAGAAGAATCGTGGAAGCGGACCGGTACGTACGAGAAGGACATTGGAAAAGTTGGTCACCGTTATTACTTGCTGGGACCGATATTCACCATAAAACGATTGGGATTTTTGGTATGGGGAAAATTGGCGAAGCGGTTGCGCATCGGGCGAAAGGTTTTCATATGAATATTCTTTATCATAACCGTAAGCGGAATGAACAAGCTGAACAACAACTTGGAGCGATCTACTGTTCCTTTGAAGAGTTATTATCGGAATCGGATTTTGTGGTTTGTCTGGCGCCACTCACGGAGCAAACGAAAGGAATGTTTAATTATGATGCGTTCCGTCGGATGAAACGTTCAGCTATTTTTATTAACGCGGGGCGTGGTCCGATTGTCGTAGAACAAGATTTAATCCGCGCGTTAGAAGAGAAAGAAATTCGTGGGGCAGGATTAGACGTGTTTGAAAAAGAACCTATTGATGAACATCATCCGTTGTTATCTTTCCCAACTGTAGTTGCCCTCCCACATATCGGAAGTGCTACAGAGGAAACTCGTTATGGTATGATGCAATTGGCCGTTGAAAATATCATGGCTGTTTTATCAGGAAAATCGCCTAAAACGCCTGTGAAATAAAAAAATGATCGGGATCTACCCGATCATTTTTTATATTAGAATACTTGTTCTACTTCAACGACGCCAGGAACTTCTTCAAGAAGAGCGCGTTCAATACCAGCTTTTAACGTAATAGTGGAGCTTGGGCAGCTACCACATGCACCTAAAAGGCGAAGTTTGACGACACCGTCTTCTACGTCAACAAGCTCACAGTCTCCTCCGTCGCGAAGTAGGAATGGGCGTAATTTATCTAATACTTCTTGTACTTGTTCTTTCATTGTTTGATCAGACATTACTATCGACTCCTTTCCTTATTACCATTATAATGACATTTCACAAAAAAATCTATTGAAGAATTAAGAAGTACGCTATTACCCAAAACCCTTCTTCATATGTTTAGAAATTTAGCACACTTTCATGTACAATATTAGTGAATCAACAAAGGGGGAAACGAAATGGAAAAAGTAGCTGAAATTGTCGTTTATGGGGCCGAACAAGTTTGCCCTAGCTGTGTGAACTTACCTTCATCCAAAGAAACCTATGAATGGTTAGAGGCTGCCATATCACGTAAATTTCCAAATCAGCCGTTTACGATAAAGTATGTTGATATTTTTCAACCTCCAGAAGATGAAGAAATGAAAGCTTTTGCGATACGAGTGATTGAAGAAGATTTATTTTATCCCGTAGTTGTCATTGAAGGGGAAATTGTGGGAGAAGGTAATCCGAAGCTAAAGACGATATATGCCAAATTAGAAAAATACGGATATCGCGCGGAATAAAAAATTTCTAAAGGAAAAAATAAAAAGAACAAGAGCTATCGTTTCCAGTAACGGAGACGCTAGCTCTTTTTTGATTATCCGTTATGATATTTGTACATCCAAAGAATACCGGACTTTAGTAGGCGTGCAACCCGTCCAGTAATCGCTCGGTCGGCGACAAGGCCAAACCCGTGTTTTTTCCCAAGGGAGCCTAATACACCTTTTAATTTAATCTGCGGTAGTTCTTCCGGAAGCTCTTCGCCTTTCCAGCGTTTAAGTAACACTTGGACAATTTGCTCTGCTTGACCTTCAGCTAATTGCGCACTTGGTGCATGTGGTAAGCTAGCACAGTCGCCTACAACGTACACATGTTCATCGTTAGGTAAATTATGATATTTCGTTAAAATGACCCGACCTTGAGGATCTTTTTCTACATCCAATTCGCGAACGATACGGTTCGGTTGAATACCTGCAGTCCATACAATGACGTCGCATTTAACCGGCTCATCATGATTGTATAAAACGGTTGGCTCAACTTTCGTTACGTTCGCGTTGTTAATGACTTCTACTCCGTGTGTTTCAAACCAGTCTTGAACGTACGTGCTTAAGCGATCTGGGAATGAAGATAAAATGTGTTTTCCACGGTCAAATAATTTAATATGCAGGTCCGGCCGACTTTCCCGTAACTCGCTGGCTAATTCAACGCCGCTTAGTCCAGCACCGACAATTCCGACAACAGAATTTGCTGGTAAGTTATTTAACGCTTGGTACGTGTCTCGGGATTTCTCAATGGATTGAATGCTATACGTGTACTCTTTGGCACCTGGAACGTTATGATATTTATCTTCGCAGCCAAGACCAATAATTAAATCATCATAAGAAATTGATTCTTCATCTTTTAAGTGAACGAGCTTATTTTCTAAATCGATGCCTGTGACTTCCGCATACTTAGCGGTTAACCGTGGATGTTCTGGGAAAGGCACCCGAACATGGTGATCAGAAATGGTTCCAGCAGCTAGTGCGTAATATTCCGTTTTTAAACAATGGTACGGCACCTTGTCTACCAGTGTAATGGAAACGTCTTCCGGTAGATTGTTTGGTAATAAACGGAGGAGAACGCGCATATTTCCATATCCTCCACCAAGAAGCACTAAATGTTTCATGAAAATTTCCCCTTTTGCACAATGCTTATATCTGTCTTGATTCAACTGTGCTTTTTTTCAAAAAATACGTATTTGTCAATTAGTTTTTCTTTTCCATAAAAAAGTATAGCGAAATCCCTGCAAATTCACAACACAATTAGGGAAAATTATTCAAAATCTGACATACAGCTTAATTCATTGACGTGTCTGAAGAAAAAAGGTACGATAAACAATTAGTAGAGGGGTGATCAAGTTGATTAAACCGATTATTGAGTTTTGTGTAAGTAACCTTGCGAGCGGTGCCCAGCGCGCAAGAGAAATACTAGAGAAAGATCCAGATTTAGATATTGTCGAATATAGTTGTTTAGGCTATTGTGGGAAATGTGCGGAAACGTTATATGCACTCGTGAATGGAGAAATGGTCACTGGAGAAACACCAGAGGATTTAGTTAAAAATATTTATAAATATTTGGAAGAAAATCCGATGTTTTAATAAAAAAGCAATCTATTACCAAGGAAGGGATTGCTTTTTTAGTTGGTGGCACTTTTTTTGTATGCTTCCCGCGTTAGGTACCATTGTTCACGAGCCATCTCAACTATCCGTTTTTCAATCGTATGCTTTCGTAATTGAAACACGCGGGAGAAATAAGAAGCAGCTTGAATGTATTGTCCTGTACGACGTGATAATTCCCCAATTAAATATAAGAGTTTGACTTCGGACATTCCATAGCGTGGGACGTCTTCGATCAGATAAGCATTGACATATTCTTGAACAGCTAATTTTAAAAAGCGCTGTTCTTCTTCATGGTTGTTCATTATTCGGTAAAGCCAAGCTGTCCGTAAGTACAAGCCAGCGATCACAATATGTTTTTCTTTTTTTTCAATACCGCAAAAGATAGCTAATTTGTATGTATTTATTGATTCTTCAATCGTTCGGTGTCCTCCGTAATTTTTAGGTGTCCATCGTTCAAACAACGTAAGCGCTAATTTGTCTTTTATAGCTGGAATAAATTTTGGATAAAAATCGTCCGTAAATGAGTATCCACAATGAGGACAAACGTGAACATTATATATCAAAGGATTTAGTTCTTTAGAAATGTATAACGGACAAAAATCGGTATCCAGTCCTTTTAATTTTACGAATCTGGACCGAATTTTGGTTGTTGTAAATGGCTGTTCACAAAGATGGCAGCTAATATTTCGTTCAAAGTAAGGAGATAGTATTTCCATCATTTCACCTTCAGTTATTACTTTTTCGTTCGATTAACTTAGGTCGTTATAACTATACTTTGATTATAATGTGTGTAGAGTGAAAAAAGAACTAGGTTTGATAAAAAATGGGGAACTCAATTAGTTGAGGGACAAAAGAGAAAGGGATATACTAGTAGTAAAACCTCACTTTTGAATGTTTGGAGGTGGAAATGATGAACGATGTCGTGATTTTGACTGAAGCAGCGGCGTTTCAGATTAAAGATATGATGAAGCATAATGAAGAAGAAGGGGCATACTTACGTGTGACTGTAAAAGGGGGAGGTTGTAGCGGCCTTTCCTATGGAATGGGATTCGACCATGAAGTTAAAGAGGGAGACATTCAATTCGAGCAGCACGGATTGAAAATTTTAGTGGACAAAGAAAGTGCGCCGATATTAAAAGGAACAACGATTGATTATAAGCAATCTTTAATGGGCGGCGGTTTTACCATTAATAATCCAAACGCAATTGCAACATGTGGTTGCGGTTCTTCGTTCCGAACAGCTACCAATACCGGGACGCCTGAGGAATGTTAGGTTTAGTCAAATAATGACGAATAAAAAACCTAAAACCACAAGTTTACGGTTTTAGGTTTTTTCTGTTTTTATTTCTGATCAAACATCGACGTGCTGTGCATCGGTTGCAGACGAGCTTTTGGATCCATGTATGCTTTCGCGTTATTGACCGCTGTTGGAGCTTCACCAAAACCACAAGCGATCAGTTTGACCTTCCCCTCATATGTACAAATATCACCAGCCGCATAAATACCTGGAATATTTGTTTCCATTTTGGAGTTCACAACGATCGAGTTTTTCTCAATGTTTAGCCCCCAATTTTTAATAGGGCCTAGGGAAGAGACGAATCCGTAATTCACAATGACCGCATCAACATCTAGCGTTACTTTCTTAACTCCACGTACTTCATCTAGTATTACTTGTTCAATGTATTCTTTTCCCACTAATTTTACTGGAATAAACGGCGTCATAATGTGGACACGTGAGTTTTTTAAGTTTTCGACACTATGCTCATGGGCACGGAATTTGTCGCGACGGTGAACAATAGTGACCTCTTTAGCAATCGGCTCCAGCATGAGCGCCCAATCGACCGCCGAATCCCCGCCTCCGCATACAACGACACGTTTATCTCGAAATGATTCTAAATTGTCGACAAAATAATGAAGGTTTTTCCCTTCGTATTGTAAGGCTTCAGGCAAATCTAACTTTCGTGGCTGAAAAGCTCCATTACCGGCTGTTATAATAATCGTTTTGGAAAAGTGAATTTCTTTATTCGTCGTAATTTTAAATGTTCCATCTTCTCGTTTCTCGACATGTTCAACGGCTTGTTCTAGACAAATTGTTGGGTCAAACTTACTCATTTGTTCTTTTAAATTATCGATTAATTCTTGGGCTCGAACTTTTGGAAATCCGGCCACATCATAAATGTATTTCTCTGGATAAAGAGCCGATAATTGACCACCTAGCTGTGGCAAGCTTTCAATAATTTTGACCGATGCTTGCCTCATTCCCCCATAAAATGCAGTGAATAATCCAGTAGGACCGCCACCGATAACGGTAATATCATACAATTTTGCATCTTCTTTCAACCGTGATCCCTCCCATTTTAAAACCTTTACCTATATCATATCATATAAATTTCTTCCATTTATCATGAACAACTTGTACTACAAGTGTTGATATATTAAAGAAAACGCTTTCTTTATTTGTTTTCATAATTTTCTAAAGTTAATCTTCTTCGGAATATACCTTGAAAAACGATGTTAAAAAGAATAATATGTAATGTAGGCATAATGTTAAGATTTTATGACAATTTTTTATCATTTTTTTGTTTATATTCGTGAAGTATATCACAAAGGGTAGCAGTGTCCAAAAAATTAGAAAAAGGTGGATGTGATCGATTTGAGAAAGCCAAAAGTTGTAGTGTTAGGTGCAGGTTATGGTGGATTAATGACAGTAACACGTCTTCAAAAGTTAGTTGGTGTAAATGAAGCTGAAATCGTTTTAGTTAACAAAAACGATTACCATTATGAAACAACATGGCTTCATGAAGCTTCTGCTGGTACGTTACATCACGACCGTGTTCGTTACGATATCCGTGACGTCATCGACCGTAACAAAGTTGAATTTATTCAAGCAACCGTTGAAGACATTCATCCGTCTGAAAACAAAGTTATCCTTGACAGCGGTGAAATTGAGTACGACTATTTAGTAGTTGCTCTTGGTGCAGAGCCAGAAACATTTGGTATTCAAGGTCTAAAAGAGCATGCTTTTTCTATTTCAAACGTCAATTCGGCGCGTCAAATTCGTGAGCATATTGAATATCAATTTGCAACATATAACACTGAAGAAGAGAAGAAAGATGAACGCTTAACAATTGTTGTTGGTGGTGCTGGCTTTACTGGTATCGAGTTCCTTGGTGAACTTGTAAACCGTGTTCCTGAGCTTTGCCGTGAATACGATATCGATTTCGAAAAAGTTCGAATCGTATGTGTTGAAGCAGCTCCAATGGTTCTTCCTGGATTCGACCCTGAGCTTGTTAAATATGCAACAGCTCGTTTAGAAAGTAAAGGGGTAGAATTCCGCATCGGAACAGCTATTAAAGAAGTGACTGCTGACGGAATTATCGTTGCCAAAGGTGAAGATGAAGTTGAAGAAATTAAAGCCGGTACAGTTGTATGGGCAGCAGGTGTACGCGGTAACTCCATCATTGAAAAAGCTGGATTTGAAAACATGCGTGCCCGCGTAAAAGTAAATCCAGATCTTCGTGCACCTGGTTACGACAACGTGTTCATTATCGGTGACTGCTCATTAATTATTAACGAAGAAATTAACCGTCCATACCCTCCAACAGCTCAAATTGCGATGCAGCAAGGGGAAGTGTGTGCTCGCAACTTAGCCGCTTTAATTCGTGGAAAAGAAGAGCTTGAGACATTCAAACCAGACATTAAAGGTACGGTATGTTCATTAGGTGAAGACGATGCAATCGGTATCGTTTTTGGTAAAAAATTAATGGGTACAAAAGCGGCATTCATGAAAAAAGTAGTTGACAACCGTGCGCTTTACATGATTGGCGGTACTTCACTTGTGTTCAAAAAAGGTAAATTTAATTTCTTTTAATTAACATAAAATGAACCTTAGCTCTCCACTGGGGGGCTAAGGTTTTTTATGTTTGGGTACATTCTATCTTTTCTAAAAATGTTGTAAATCTGGACAAACGATTGAGGGAATTGGGCATATTGGATGAGAAACTGGACCAATCTTGGTGAAAAGTAGGAAAAAATTCAGTGAAAGTGGACAATTCAAAAAAGGAAATCGACTAAGTACCGGCGAAAAAACTGACAAATCGCATGAAAAAAATTCGGAACAGTTTGCCCATCGCAGTTGTTGCAGGTCTCTATATGAAAGGGGAGTTGGGTATGCCAAAAGATCTTGGTTCTGTATGGTTAGCAGTAGCCGGTTGGTGTCAAGACGAAATGGGACGCTGGTTAGTGGTGAAAAAGAAGTATGGAGGACTTAAGGGAAAATGGTCGTTACCTGCTGGATTTGTACAAAAAGGAGAAACGGTCGATCAAGCCGTAGTACGAGAAGTGAAAGAAGAAACAGGTATCGACACTGTTGTGAATGGACTCGTTGGTTTACGTACAGGGGTGTTACATGATGACATTAGCGATAATTTGCTCATCTTTTCGTTAACGCCACAACATGTCCACATTCAAAAAAATGAGGTTGAAATGGAAGAAGTTCAATGGATAGACCCAGAAGACCTTTTACAAGATCGTAGCGCCTCGATTATTCTTCACGAACTGATAAAAGATAAAATGATATCAATTAAAAAGGATAAAGGATCGTTAAATCCAGGAAATCACTTTAGATACAAAGACTACAAATTATTTTTATAAATTTTCAAAAAACTAAAAAATAATAAGATATACAAAAGAAAATAAAGATGTATCCGTTTTCATTAACTCATATCGGTTCTCTTCCGTCTTTCCTTCAATCGAAGATGATGATATATTATCAGAAAATTCTAAAAAGGGAGATGGAAGAGATGAGAGAAAAACAAATGAATAGCTGTCCGTATTGTTCTGGGAATGGGTATTTTCAATTAGTTCTTGGTGGTTCAGAAACCTGTCCTAGTTGCGGTGGTAGTGGAAAGAAAAAAGATGAATAAATCAACATTTGCCTATTAGATTTACAATCAATGCAAAAACTCCTCTTGGTTGACTCCATCCTAAACATTGAGTACACTTTTACTTAGTGTTTAGGAGGTGTTGACCTATGATGGATATTCCAAGATTGATTATCTCAATGCTCTTGTTTTTCGTTCTTTTCTTCGGCATTGGCTTTTTATTGAACATGTTGCTTCGGATGACATGGATTATGGCCTTTATTTATCCGATTGTAGCAATTTTTATTGTGAATAACGAAGTTCGTTTCATCGACTATTTTACAAATACACAGGAATCGTTTCGGTTGCTTGGAGAAAAATTTAGTCGACTCGCTCCAGCTGATGTCATTATTTTATCAAGTGGCTTAGCAGGAGCCATTGTAGCAGGAATTACGATGAAAATTTTACGTAAAAAAGGATACCGAATGTTTTAAGCCTCACGAACAAGTGAAGGCTTTTTTATTTTTTATGAATAATTAACATAATTTTCCGACATATCCATCGTTTTTTTTGTTTTTATTGTATATTTTCACTCCTTCCTGGGAAGTAATAGACCTGGGAGGAGTGAATGTTAATAATGGATAGGACCAAAAAATGGTTAAAAAGAACGTTTATGACCGTGTTGTTTATGTTAGCTCTTTTAGTTACATATCAATCCATTTCTGGAGTAAAGGCCAAAACGTTAGCTAACTGGATTTACTACCAAGCATCGCCTCTTTGGAAAGATAGTAAAGACGTAGAACTTCATCAAGGACGACAATTTAGTTTAAAAGAGAAGATGTTGAAGTATTTTGCTCAAACAAACGTAAAAATTTCCGCTAGTAAACCTGTTATAGCGACTCCATCCCTTGAAGAAGAGTTTGATTGGAGTCAATATCCGAAAAAAACAGTCGTCGCTACAGGCTATACAGCTGGATTCGAATCAACAGGGAAACATCCGAATCACCCTCAATATGGAATCACCTTTTCGGGAGTTAAGGTAAAGCGTGATTTATATTCCACCATCGCAGCGGATACTCGAGTGTTTCCGATTGGAACGATTTTGTTCATTCCTGGTTACGGCTTTGGGGTAGTAGCTGATACCGGTTCAGCGATTAAGGGTAACAAAATTGATTTATATTATGAAACGGTCGAAGCTGTTTATGAACAGTGGGGAAAGAAAACGGTGGATGTGTACATCATACGAATGGGTGAGGGCAGATTAACAGAAGATGAATTAATCGCGCTGAATGAAGAAGAGTCTATGCAAGTTTTCCGCCAAGCCTATATACAACCAAATAAAAAATAACGTTTAAGTTTCCGTTTTTGTAGAGAAAAGCCTTACATTAAATAAATAATAAATTACGCGATAATCAACAGTAAATCACATAGTAATTTGCACAAAAAAGCTTGAGGAATATTTGTCCTCAAGCTTTAAATTTACTATTCTTTCGTACAGATATTTTTAAAATAAACGTACACTTTTTTTATTGATTCACCTTTTTATCGATTAAAAGGTGGAAGTAAGGAAACGGATTCGTACACTTCTGGATGAAGCAGTCGCCCTAACTTTAATATTCCTTCAAAGAGACGTGGGGACGGACGGCAAAACAGCTCCTCTTCTAATACATATATACGATCGTTTTGAACAGCTTCTAATTGCTCCCAGCCAGCTCTTTTTTTCACCACAGCAGGCTGAACTTTTTCCGTGCGTACGCCGACCCATGCTAAACAAATGTAGTCTGGATTTCGGTTAATCACGTCGTTTCCGTCCGTTTGGATGCTAGCCAGTGGAACATCCGCAAACACATTTGTTCCTCCAACTAGTTCACTTACTTCCGTAAGCCAATTCTTTTTTCCAGGTGTAAAAATCGGCTTGGGCCACCATTCGAAATATAAGCGTCGTGTGGTCTTACATTGTGAAGCAGCTTGGCGAAACATATTCAATTGTTCCTGATACGCATAAAAAACATTTTTTGCTTGTACTTCTACCCCACATGCTTGACCGAGTGATAGAATGTCACGTCCGATCTCCTCTAGTGAAGATGGATTTAAGACGATGTAAGGCAAATATCGTTTCTCAAGCTCTTCGATGTTTTTTTCCATCCCAGGAACACTTAACGAGGCTACCACTAAATCAGGCTCGAGTGCTTCGACTTCATCCATACGAATCGATAGATCTGGACCAACTCGTGGTAGGTGTTGAAGTTGTGGGGGCCAATCTGAATAATCGTCGAGTGCTACAATTTTTTCTTCCAATCCTAAATAAGTCAACAGTTCTGTGTTGCTCGGACAAATCGATACGATTTTCATGTTTCCATCCCCTTAGTGAATATATTGACATAAGAAAGTGAAAAGCACGCTTTGTTTGTTTGCGTGCTTTTTGTCCTGCTGCTTCTTTAAAAGATAAAATAATACAAAATGAGCGTTAGTAAGACCCCAGTTAATCCACCAAAAAAGACTTCTATCGGTTTATGTCCTAATAGTTCTTTTAATTCCTTTTGTTTTTCTTGTTGTGGTTTCTTTGGCCATCCTTTTACTTCTTCGACGAATTTATGAAAATCAGCGACTAACTGATTGAGCACAATGGCATGCTCTCCTGCTTGACGGCGAATGCCAGTAGCATCAAACATGACAATAATGGCAAAAATGGTCGCGACTGCAAATAATGGGGAGTCCAGTCCCGTTTCCAAAGCGACACCAGTTGCTAAGGCAGTGACCGCAGCTGAATGAGAGCTTGGCATACCACCGGTCGAAGTCATTAAGGACCAATCCAATTTTCGGCTGGCAATAAATTGAATTGGCACTTTTATAAATTGGGCAAAGAAGATGGCTGTTAATGAGGTCAAAAGAGGGAAGTTTGTCAATAAATCCATGGTGAATGAAACATCCTTTCGACTTCGTCATTAATGAGGTATATGTAATCCTCATAAAAAGAGGTGATTGTATGAATGATTTTATCGAAGAAACATTTCGAATTTTCAAACAAACATTCAACAAAGGTGACTACTATACGTGTCATGATTATTTAGAAGAAATATGGATGATTGATAAACAAAATTACTTAATTAAAGGAATGTTACAAATGTGTGTCGGTCTTTACCATTATAGTTATGGGAACATAAAAGGAGCTCGTATGATGTTACAATCTGCCCATCATTACCTTACCCATACAATGGAAACGATGGATGGAGTCAACGTACAAGAAGTTTGTCAGTACATTGACCAATGCCTTTTCATTATACCACAAACGGTGGAACTAGTGCCTTTTGAAAAAATCAAATCTCTCCCACCATTGCCGAGTTTTCTTTTCCCATAGATGATATTTTTTAGATAGTCGAAATAGCTTTTGTTATAATGAAGAAGGAGGTGTCGAACATGTTTGAATTTTCGAATGGAAACGGGTTTAATTCACAAAACGAATGCTTAATTGTCGGACTTTGGGATGTACCTGATAAGTTTGGAGATAGTTTAAAAGAATTAGATGAGCGTTTTCATGGTCAATTAACAGAGCTAGTAAAAGTGGGCGATCTCTCGGCGAAGCGAAAGGAAGTCACAAAAATTCATACGTTTGGCCATATTAAACCGAAACGGATTGTTTTTGTCGGATTAGGTAAAAAAGACATTTCGTTCGCCGCTTTAAAAGAAGCATTTGGACGAACGTTTTCATCTATAAAAAAATGGAAATATACATCTGCTACTGTACTACTAGATACATTTGTGAATAATGACTACTCTGCAGTAGATGTAGCGCATGCGCTCGCGGAAGCTTTTGCTTTATCTACATACGAATTTGCAGGATACAAGCAAAAAGGAAACGAACCGGAAAAAATGGTGGAAACGATAGAAGTCATGTCTTCGGCAGATAAAGAAGAAGTCTTGAGTGCGTTAACGGTCGGTTATGTGTACGGAAAAGGAACAAATACAGCACGAACATTAGTGAATACACCAGGAAACCTTTTAACTGCAACGGATTTAGCGAATTTTGCGGTCGACTTAGCGAACAAATACGACTTTGAAGTAGAAATTTTAGAAAAAGAAGACATGCAAAAGCTTGGCATGGGGGCCTTTTTAGCGGTTAACCAAGGGTCGGCGGAACCGCCAAAGATGATTGTTTTAAAATATCAGGGAAAAGAAGAATGGACCGACGTTATTGGGCTTGTCGGAAAAGGGATTACGTTTGATACAGGTGGATATTCCCTCAAACCGAAGACAGGCCTTGTTGAAATGAAAACAGACATGGGCGGAGCGGCTGCTGTGTTAGGAGCAATGGAAATCATCGGTGAGCTACGTCCAGAACAAAACGTCGTGGCAGTGATCCCAGCTACCGATAATATGATTAGTGGTTCAGCGTTTAAACCAGATGACGTTATTACGTCGATGAGCGGAAAAACGATCGAAGTGTTAAACACTGATGCGGAAGGTCGTTTAGCACTAGCTGATGCTATTACGTATGCGAAATACCATGGGGCGAACTACTTAGTCGATGTAGCGACATTAACAGGTGGGGTTATTATCGCCCTTGGATTAGATAAAACGGGTGCACTTACAAATAACGAAGACTTATTTGAACAAGTGCTCGAAGCCTCCTTTGAAGCAGATGAATTTATTTGGCGTCTCCCATATACAGAAAAAGATAAGGAACGCGTTCGTAACAGTAAAATTGCCGATTTAAACAATTCTCCAGGACGTGAAGGACACGCAATTATGGGTGGAGCTTTTATTGGCGAATTTGCTGAAGATACGCCATGGGTACATCTTGATATCGCTGGTACAGCAACTACAAAAGTGAACCATGATCTCGGTCCAGCAGGTGGAACTGGTGTGATGACTCGTACACTTGCGCTATTTGTAGAACGATTTGAACCAATTAGAAACAAATAAATGATGGATAGTCATATGGAAACGTTTGGGTTAGATCCCAAACGTTTTTGTTTAAATAAACAAATGATGGCTTCCTTTAGGTTGGAGGAGAAAAAATCGGGGTGTTACTTCATTTTTTATTACATACAAAAATACTTTCCGTAAAGAGTATTACTTGCCAAGTAGAAGAAATACTTGCGGAAATGGAAACAATACTTGACATAACCCCTAATTCTAAGTGAAGTTTACTTGCTGCTATGAAGCAATTTACATCTCATATCGGCGTTGGACTAATAAGAATAAATTTTATTAATGGAAAATTATTTCATTGACTGTTGAATCCATCCGTGCTATTTTAGGAAACGTATTTTATTTCTCTACCAATTTACCAAGATAAAGTGTTAACAGCTGAAAGGAGTTCTTATTCATGAATGGCGTTGTTATAGCAGTCATCACTATGCTCGCGCTTAGTTTACTACGAGTGAATGTCGTATTTGCCCTTCTAGTTGGTGCGTTGGTGGGTGGTCTCACTAGTGGAATGTCCATCAATGAGACCATTGAAGCTTTTTCTTCAGGTGTAGGAAACGGAGCAGAAGTCGCGTTAAGTTATGCGTTACTCGGTGCTTTTGCTGTTGCAATATCCAAAACAGGGCTTCCAGAAGTACTTGTTCAATTCTTGTTAAAAATAGTTGCAAAAAAAGGTGATCGTACAGGAAAAGCATTATCAAAAGCAGTGATTGTTTTATTTGTGTTAATCATGTCTATTTTTTCACAAAACTTAATTCCGATTCACATAGCTTTTATCCCAATTTTAATTCCACCGTTATTAAAAATTTTAAATGAACTTCAAGTAGACCGTAGGCTCATTGCATCCGTTTTAACCTTTGGTCTCACTGCTCCTTATATTTTGTTACCTGTTGGATTTGGGCGAATCTTTCATGATATTTTAGCAACGAACATGGCTGAAAGCGGAATGGAAGTGGATGTGACACAAATTCCCCTAGCGATGCTTTTACCAACACTTGGCCTTGTTGTAGGATTAATTTTTGCGATATTCGTATCCTATCGGAAACATCGTCGCTATGAAACGATTCATTCTGAAGAACTGTCTGTTGAATCGTATTCGAAAATAAGCGTTATATTTTCTATTGTCGCGATCATTATTGCCTTAGTTGTTCAGTTGCAATTCGATTCCATGATTTTCGGTGCATTTGCGGGAATGCTTGTATTATATGCCAGTGGTACAATTCGCTTAAGTGAAGCCGATGAGCTGTTAACTAGTGGTATGAAAATGATGGCGTTTATCGGATTTGTCATGATTACGGCTTTTGGATTTGCAAGTGTGTTAAAAGCTTCAGGAGAAGTAGAGTCCCTTGTAAATGGGGCAGCCAACTTAATAGGAGGAAATCAATCCATTGCCGCACTTCTGATGCTCATCGTTGGGTTACTTGTGACGATGGGGATCGGCTCTTCTTTTTCGACGATTCCAATTATCACAACGATTTTTGTCCCATTAGCGTTAGAACTTGGCTTTAGCCCAATGGCGACTATTGCCTTAGTCGGTACAGCCGCTGCATTAGGAGATGCTGGTTCTCCTGCTTCTGATTCGACCCTTGGACCGACATCCGGATTAAATGTCGACGGTCAGCATAATCACATTTGGGATACGTGTGTTCCAACCTTTTTACACTACAATGTACCATTAATTATTTTCGGATGGCTTGCGGCGATTCTTTTATAATTCTGACCGTTCCTTTATTTTTTGAGTGAATTATGTTATGGTGTAACGTAGTCTTTACATTACCATCAGAGAGGGTAACGAACATGAAAAATGTAAAAACGAACCATTCTTCACTGAAACAACAGCTCATAGAGGAACAATTGTTACTTGAAGATAACCGTGTTTATTGGGAAATGATTAATGATGAACGTATGGAAAAATTGTATCGAGTGCTTAATGAACGCACTCGATACATCTCATTATTATTAGAGGGCGTAGATGATGGCCATAACCAAGCGGCAGTTCTCCGTACAGCAGATGCATTTGGAGTGCAAGATGTTACCATTGTTCGTGGACGAGCTCCGTTTCAGCCAAACGCCAACATTACGAAAAGTGCAGATAAATGGTTAACAATCAAAGAAAAACCAACAATCGTAGAAGCGATTCGAGATTATCAGCAAGCAGGCTACCAAGTATTTGCGACCGATCTATCGGAAAAGAGTGTGTATTTAGAAGATGTAGATGTATCGAAACCGACAGTTCTTTTATTTGGGAATGAGCATGCGGGCATATCGGATGATGCGAGAAACGCAGCGGACGGTACATTTGTTATCCCTATGAAAGGGTTTGTTCAAAGCTTAAATATTTCTGTGGCAGCAGCCATTACACTACATTATATCACCAACAAAGCAAAAGAAGTCGCAAAAGAGCGTTATTATTTAACCCTTGAAGAAAAACAAGAATTGTTAAAACAGTGGGTTCATTTATCCGTTCCGAAAAAATTACGAGCAAAGTTGACGGAATCGTAATATATCCGCTCTTGCCTAGACCAACCAGGTTCTTAATGCATACGAATAATGTGAGTATGTATAAAGGAGGTTACCCGATGCATTCACGTCAATTTGTTGGTGGGCCATTTTTTGGGGGGAGAAGACCGTTTTTCGGTAGCCCATTTTTTGGCGGCCCGTTTTTCGGTGGCCCATTTTTTGGCGGACTGCTTGGCGGCTTAGTAGGTAGTGCCATCTTCCGTCCACGTCCATACCCTTATTACTATCCGTACCCATATTATTATCCATATGGTCCGTATGGGTATTATTAAATAGAACAATAAGAAATATTGTGGGGAGTACGTTAGCTAAAAGATAAATAACAAAATAAAAAGAAGGCGAGTCTGATGTAGACACGCCTTTTTCTATTGATATCGATGCTCCCCAATGTTCAAATAAATCAATAATCCCTAATAAAATATGCCCTAAGCCAACCAATAATCGTATTAGCACAAGTGTCCTTAGAAATGATGGGTAAGCCTTTCCTCATTCCCTCAATCGAGCATTATTTATTGGTTTGTAGTTTTCTCGTAAAAAATTCGTTTTCATTAGCAGTGAAATATGGTAAGTTGAACATGTAAAATATGGGAGGGGACGTCCATGAATGTTAAAAATACTTTATTAGAGGCGCTGCAAATTGAGTTAAAAACGGTCGATAAAGGGAAAGTAGTGGCTACTATGCCTGTGAATGAACGTACACGACAGCCATTTGGGTATTTACATGGAGGCGCATCCGTTGCCTTAGCAGAAACAGTTGCCAGCGTCGGGGCTTATACGCTCATTGATCAGGAAAATGAAATATGCTTCGGACTTGAGATTAATGCCAATCATATTAAATCCAAGCGAGATGGATTCGTGACAGCAATCGCTGAAGTCGTCCATCAAGGTAGAACAACAATGGTATGGAATATCCGTATCGTTGATGAACAAGAACAACTCATTTGTATTTCTCGATGTACCATTGCGGTTGTACCGAAAAAATAAACGTAAAAAAACGTGCAGACTTATGAACGATCTGCACGTTTCTTTTTTACACCTTTTAATTCGTCCCGTACACTGCCTTGCCAAAGCTTCACACCGGAATAGTAAGCTGCCCGGCTTATTAAATGTCCTGAGACAGGTGCAGTTAAAAAGATAAACACAATCCCGAGAAGGACACGAGAGTTAAAGTGTCCTTCATGAAGGAAGAAATATAAAAACGTCCCCAGTAAAATAGACATGATGCCAAGCGTGGCGCTTTTACTGGCAGCATGGTTTCTCGTGTACACGTCAGGGAGTCTTATCAAACCAACTGCGGTAACTAACGTCAACAAGGCACCGATGAGAATAAAAGCTCCGACAAAGAAATTAGCGATCTCGTTCACGTTCGATAATAACCCCCTTCTCTAAAAATTTCGCAAAGGCAACCGTACCGATAAACGCTAAAATACCAATTAATAGAATGACTTCTAAAAATGCATTCGTATCTAACAGGATGGACACGATCGCAACAATCGCGATGAGATTGATTCCCATCGCATCTAGAGCAATGACCCGATCGGGTACAGATGGTCCTTTAATGACTCGATAAATGAGACCGACCATGGAGATGGAAATAATGATTAACGAAATATTTAAAATAGTAGTTAACATTATTTGCTCACCTCCATAATCGCTTTTTCAAAAGAATTTTTAATTCCTTCAATCGCTGCTTGAACATCTGGTACATCCATCGCATGAACGTATAACGTTTTATTGTCCTCAGAGATGTCAATCACAAACGTTCCAGGTGTAAGGGTGATTAAATTCGCTAACATCGTAATTTCCCAGTCTTTCGTTAATTGGGTTGGCAGGGCGAAAATACCTGGTTGAATATCTAATTTCGGTTTTATGATGACTTTTAATACCGCAATATTCGAAAGAACTAACTCTTTTAAGAAAATAAGTAACAGTTTTAAAAGGGCTAAAAATGGAATGACGTAAAAACGAGAGTGAAAAAATCTTCGTAACGCAAAGATAATGATCAAGCCTAACACGTAACCGACGATAAAAGTCGACGGATCAAAAGAAACGGTCAAAAACATCCACATGAACGCTAAAAGTACATTTAACAACATTTGAAAAGCCATTATGCATTACTCCTTTAACACAGCTTCAATGTATATTGTCGGTTCGACGAGCACATCGGCAGCTTGGGCAAAAAACGGCTTGATCCATTCCACACTTACTCCGTAGAACACAGAAAGTATAATTAGGAATACGGCAGGGCCGAATAGTGAACCAATTGGCTTTTTCTCATAGGCTTTTGGTTCTCCCCAAAATCCATTGATGAAAATTTTCATGACTGAATATAACACCAACAAGCTGGATAAAAGGATAATTAGTGCTCCTATCATTTCTCCTTTCGCAAAGCCAGCACGGGCAATTAACACTTTTCCTACAAATCCACTAAATGGTGGCACACCAGCCAAGGAGAGAGCGGCAATGAAAAACGTCCATCCGAGCAGCGGATATGTTTTGATAAGGCCGCTGAACTCTTTTAGGCGGTTTGTTCCTGTAATATAAGCGATAGTCCCTACGAGTAGGAAAAGGGACGCTTTAATAATCATGTCATGAATGAGATAAAACACAGACCCTTCCAAACTTTCAGGTGTCATTACGGATATTCCATATGTAATGACACCAACAGCAACAATGATGTTATAAATGACAATTTTACGAATATCCCAATACGCAATGGCTCCAATGACCCCAACAATAATGGTAATTAAACTTAATCCACCTAAAATGGCGTGGGTGTACCCTGTATCATGGTAGAACAACAGCGTGTACGTCCGCATGATAGAGTAGACGCCCACCTTTGTTAACAGAGCACCAAATAACGCTAATACTGGAGCAGGTGGAGCGTAATAAGAACCTGGTAGCCAGAAATAAAGCGGGAAAATCGCTCCTTTTAACCCAAACACAATCAAGAATAAAATCGCCACAACCGTAATAATACCTGGTTGTCCTAAATCCGCAATACGAACGGATAAATGGGCCATATTTAACGTACCTGTCACAGAGTATAAGTACGCAACGCTAATCACAAATAACGCCGATGAAATTACGTTAACTAAAATATATTTAATGGACTCACGAAGCTGAATTTTTGTGCCTCCTAAAACGAGCAACACGTAGGAGGACATAAGCATCACTTCGAAGAATACGAAGAGGTTAAAAATATCTCCTGTTGTAAAGGCTCCGTTTACACCAACAATCATAAATTGAAACACGGAGTAGTAATAATATTTTTCACGTTCTACTCCAATAGTGCGGAACGAATAGAACAGTACGGCAAGTGCAATCACGCTCGTTGTTAACACTAAAAGCGCAGAGAGCATGTCAGAAACGAGCGTAATTCCGAAAGGTGCTTGCCAACTACCTAAATCTAACGTTTGAATGCCGTATAAATGTACATAGCGTACTAAAAAGATCGAAGCTAGCACGGTTCCGATCGTTGAAATCACCGAAACGGTCCGTTGCCAAAACACATTTTTCCCGATAAAAATTAACACAATGGCTGTAACTAACGGTATGAGTATCGGTAACATTAATAAATTAATCATTTCCTTCGTTTCCCCTCATTCGATCCATATTGTCTGTTCCAATTTCTTGATATGCTCGATAAGCGAGAACTAAGAAAAAGGAAGTGACACCAAAGCTAATAACAATCGCTGTTAAGATTAACGCTTGTGGTAATGGATCCACATATACTTCCGCATGCTCGCCTAATAGCGGAGCTGCTCCCCGTTTTAAGCCACCCATCGTTAAAATAAGTAGATGGGCTCCGTGGCTTAACAAACCAGTACCTATAATAATTCGCAACAAACTTTTACTAAGCATTAAATACGTCGCAGCTGTAAAAAGACAGCCGATGACAATCGCCATTAATATTTCCATTATTCACTCTCTCCTATCGTTTGAATAATGGTCATCGTGACACCAATAACCACTAAGTAGACACCTGTATCAAACAGGACCGCTGTGTGTAACGATGTCTTTCCTAAAAGAGGAAGATGAAAATAATCATACGCATGGGTTAAAAATGGGACGTCGAACAATAAGGCGCCAGCCCCTGTTCCAACAGCAAGGAGGAGACCAATGCCAATTAAAATTTTGTAGTCAATTGGTAAAATGCTTGTCACCGTTTTAATATCATAAGCTAGCAAAAGAAGGACGATGGCTCCTGAAGTCATCAATCCCCCAATAAATCCACCACCTGGATGATAGTGGCCAGCGAAGAAAAGCTGGATGGAAAACAAAATGATAATAAAGGTGACAACGGTCGTTACCGTTTGTAAAATCAAGTCATTTGTTTTCATCCTTCTTTCCTCCTTGTTAAGCGTAGTTTAATCATCGAGAAAATACCAAGTGCGGCAATACCTAATACACAAATTTCAAACATCGTATCAAAACCACGGAAATCAACGAGAATGACGTTAACCATGTTTTTACCGCCCGCTTCATTGTACGTATTTTCTACGTAATATTGTGCTATAGAGTCAAATAACTTTTGACTATGAGCAGATAAAGCAATCAATGTCACGATGGCACCAACGCCTAATGAAATAACGGCATTTCCAAGTTTGAAACTCATTCGAGTCTCGTGACGACTCAGCTTCGGTAAGTGATAGAAACAAAGAAGGAACAGCGCTACAGACACGGTCTCAATGACTAGCTGAGTTAACGCTAAATCAGGTGCACGGAACAACACAAAAAACAGCGATACGCTGTATCCAACTGAACCAAGGGCAATGATGGCGGTTAATCTTGATTTGGCTAATAGTGTCGTAATCGTTCCTGCAACCATGACAATGGCTAGAACAATTTCATACGTACCAACAGGTGCTACGTTAGACGTATCAAGAACAAATCCATTACGCACGACTAACGTAATGCTTAAAATGGAAATGAAAAAGATGAAAATATACACAAGATATGAACGAATAAACCCGGTCATATAGCTTCGGGTGAATTTATAGGAAGTTTGATCCATTATCTCTAATCCACGGTCATACAAGTAGTTAAACGTCAATTTTTCTGGTTGAAGGTTGTACACTTTCATCCATTTCGGCAATAGTTTATACAATCCAAGACCAACTAAAATGACACCTAACGTCATGAACACTTCAATGGTAAAGCCGTGCCAATGTGAAATATGCACGTGGAATTCTTCTCCTGCATGTAACAGGCTTGCTAAAATAACACCAACCGCAGGAGCAATAATTGTCTCCGATAAGATATTCGGAAAAAATCCAAAAATAATAACTAATGATGCTAAGACGATTGGCGATATTAGCATACCAAACGGCGCTTCATGCGGTTTCTTTTCTAATTTTTCCGGCTGATACTTACCAGTGAAGGTTTTCGATACTAACATCACACTATACAAGAAAGTAAATATGCTACCAACCCACGCTAACACAGGGAATAAGAAGCCCCATGTTTCTAATGAGAAGAAGTCTAATTCAAGGACGTGAACCATCGCCGTAAAGAACATTTCTTTACTCAAAAATCCATTAAATGGTGGTAGGCCAGCCATCGAAAGGGAGCCGATAATCGCAATCGTAAACGTAATTGGCATAAAGCTCATTAAACCGCCTAAACGTCGGATATCACGAGTACCTGTTTCATGGTCGACAATACCGACGACCATAAAGAGACTACCTTTAAATGTCGCATGGTTTATTAAATGAAATACAGCAGCTAACGTGGCTACCGTATATATGTTTTCATCCATTCCTTCAAAATGAAGCGCAGCCGCTCCTACTCCTAAAAGGGACATAATTAAGCCAAGCTGACTCACTGTGGAATAAGCTAAAATACCTTTTAAGTCCGTTTGTTTAACGGCATTAAAAGAGGCCCAGAATAACGTAAGGATTCCGATTCCACCGACAAGCCAGAGCCATACTCCGGAAATCGCAAATACTGGACTTAAACGTGCGACTAAATAAATACCGGCTTTAACCATCGTTGCCGAGTGCAAGTACGCACTGACTGGGGTAGGCGCTTCCATGGCATCAGGAAGCCAAATATGAAACGGAAATTGCGCTGATTTTGTAAATGCACCGAGTAGGACAAGCAACATTGCAGGAATAAATAGTGGTTGAGCAGTTAAATCACCTGCTTGACTAATTAATTCTCTAATGCTGAATGTATTGCCCATGAGGGATAAAAGCAAAAATCCTCCCAACATGGAAAGACCACCAAAAACCGTTATTAGCATCGATTTTTCAGCACCGTACCGAGAGCGCTCTCTATGATACCAATAACCGATTAGTAAAAAGGATGAGAAAGATGTAAATTCCCAGAACATATACAACACAATTAGGTTATCGGACAGAACAACTCCAAGCATAGCCCCCATAAATAGCAAGAGGTATACGTAAAAATTATGAAGTTGTTCTTTTTTCTTGGACAGGTAATAAACAGAATACAAAACAACAAGCGAACCGATACCTGTAATCAGGAGTGCAAATAGTAATCCTAACCCATCGACATGGGCCGTAAAGTTCATCCCAAGTGATGGGATCCACTCCATCGTTTTTGTTACAGTATTGTGTTCTCTAGTTAATGGTAAATATTGAAGAAAGTAAATGAACAAGACAATTGGTAACGGAAGAACAAACCACCCGGTATGGATGGAGCGAAAGGCTTTATATAAGAACGGTACGAGAATGGCCATCAAAAATGGCGCGATAATTGCTAAATGCAACAGAGTCACGTCTAGTACCCCCTTTTGTATGTAGAATGTTGTTGCAAAATTATGAACATCGATCTGAACAAAAGTCCTCTTTCAGCTTATCCTTTTTTGGGTCTTTGATGCAATAATTTTGCCAGTCCTTCTTGGTGGTTTTTGTCGAAAAACCTCTATGCAATTATAACGTAAAATGAGTGCGTTTGCATGATTGATTCTTTTTTTCCTTGCTGTATTAAAGTAAAACATTTGACATAATATACGAATAAAAATGATAAAAAGTTGCATAAATTTTCTTTTTCCTTCCCACACTATCCAATGGGGTGTATTTATGCGAAGAAAAGTTGTTTTAGCTTGTACACTTTTTGCCGTTTTATTCGTTGCTGCCTGGCGCTATCACCATGTACATGTTGATGAATATTATGTCGAAAACAATGATCGTGGAGCAGTTATACAGCTAAAAAGTACGACTCCTCTTCAACTGGAAGATGCCGTCATCCCGTTCAAACCGAGACAATATATACGAAAACGTGCGATGTGAAAAACTGCTACGGCCAAAGAGTGCCGAGGCAGTTTTTTTAGTGATTTTTAAAAAAATGTACAAAATTTGGTAATTGAATAGAGGATAAATTGAAAATAATCGAATTGAATGCACGAAAGATGTGACGTTACTTTTTTAAAAATCTCGGCTTAAAATGTGGACAAAGTGATCGAGAATGTGGACAAATGTTAGAAAAAGTGGACAAAATTTTAAGAAAACTGAACAAAAGTCGAAAAACTGGACTAAGCCAAATTATACTCTGATATGTTATGATATAAACGAATGGAAAAATGTAGAGGATGGACGTGGATGAGTCACTATAGTGGGTATTTTCCTTTTTTTTCTATTGTGCTGTTTAGCATTTCCTTTGGATTATTTGGGGAAAATGCGCTCCTCCATTGGTTTGAAAACATTGGATTGTACGGTGGGATGTTGGAGTTTTTGTCGGAACAAGAGCTCAGAATCTTATTATTTGTTTTTTGCTCAATCACTTGTTTTATGTTACTTGCGGCGTTGAAACTCGTGGCCGAGACGTTTCATGAGTTCGCCGTTTTATTATTTGTTCGTACTGAAGAAGATGCGATTAAAGTTCGCGTTAATCGGTCGGGGCTGACGATACTACTTATTGGTGGGTTTGTTTCAGTTTTATTTACGAAATCCATTTTCGCTATCGGACTCATATTTATTACCACCAAGGTTGTCTATTTTTTCTATTACTTGTATCAAATGAGTTCCGTATTAACACCGCTTTCGTTAATCGGTTTTATTACGTTTCAAATCGCTAGTTGGTCATCATCGATTGTATTTATTTCATACGCGTTTTTAAAGCTATACAACAGCATTCTCGCCAGTTTACCGATATAAAAAATCCCCTTTCATCAAGGGGATTTTGCTTTGGAAAATTGAATTAGACCTACGATTAAGCAAAGAATACTTCCAGCCCAAAGAATTCCTGCTTGCCCTAAAAGGAGCGATATTTCTTCTGAGGCCATCGGATGATGGTGGTCAACACGAATGGATTGCATTCCGAAATAAATCGCTATCGAGAGTAAAATAAGATGAACTATCACCCACATGTATGCGAGGCGATGGTTTTTATTTTTGACAAAAAGTAAGATATTTACCAGAAAGGCCATGCCTATAACGAACGAAGCACCACCAATTAACAGCCCCATAACTTCTTCTTCCAACGGCACCGAAACCACCTCTTTTGATAAAAAATTCCAGTTATAAAAATTGTAAAATAAATACATTACCATATTCAATGATGAAAAGACATGCACAATTAGCATGTCTTTTATTGGAACAGCTCTTCCCATATGCGTAATTCCGGATTCGTTCTTTCCCATGTTTGTAAATTTTCCGGGCGGTCTTTTCCTACCCAAACGCCGGCTGTCCATTGGTCGGTGATGCCAATGAACCAAAAATCTTTAAAATCGTTAGTCGTTCCCGTTTTTCCACCGACAAACGAAGACTTTGGACGCTTTAATGATTGTGCCGTACCAGTACGAACGACTTCTTGTAGTAACATTCGCATCTTTTTCACAGTTTCTTCCGACCACACGATGGTTCGCTCATCTTTCCAATCATACAGCACGTTTCCTTCTTTGTCCGTTACTTTTCGAATAGCGCGTGCTGGCACATACGTTCCGTTTTGGAAAACGGTGTATGCATCGGTAAGTTCAAGAGGAGAAACCCCGTACGTCAGCCCACCGATCGCAGCAGGAAGCTTCTGATCCATTTCATTCACTCGTGAAAAGGAAAACAAGTTGAAATCTTGAAAAGCGGATTTGATTCCCATTTCATGTACCAGCCGAACAGCAGGCGTATTGTAAGACTTAGCAAATGCTTGTAAAAGGGACACCCATCCGTAGGTCGTCCCACCGTAATTTTGAGGACAATACCCTTGATAACAAAATGCACCGGCATTTACTCGTTTCGTTAACGGAGGTTGATAGCGCTCAATATAAGGGCCATATACAAGAAGAGGTTTAATGGCAGAGCCAGGTTGACGAAACGCTTGGAAACCACGATGGAAATCGTATTTTTTGTAATGGACTCCACCGGTAATCGCAACAATTTCATGGTTCGTATGGTCAATAACCACTGCTGCTCCTTGAATGCCCGTTCCTTGTAATACTTTTTGGACACTTGCGACGGCTCGTTCTTGAACGGTAGGAAAGAGGGCGGTATGAATATACACACCACTTTCAAGAATGGTTTGCACTCGTTGATCGAGCTCTTCTTGAATGTGTTTGACTTCCGTTTCATCTGTCGCCTCATGGAGACGCGCTGTATATCCCTCTTGTTCGGCAATGAGTTGTTTGAGCTCATGTTCCACGTAAACAGCGTAATCCGGAAACCGATCGACTTTTCTTTTTAGATGGAGCTGAATCGGCTCACGTTTGATTTGTTCACCTTCTTGAGAAGTTAACATGCCGTGCTCCACTAGGAGGTCAATCAGCCGTTCTTGGCGTTGTTTCGTATCGTCAAAATGTTTTAATGGGTTATATTTGCTCGGATTATTCGGAATGGCCGCAAGAAAGGCTTGCTCTCCTTTCGTTAAGTCCGGTACCCTTTTTTGAAAATAAAATTGGGCGGCCGAGCCAATTCCGTATATTCCGTTATGAAAGTAAATGGCATTTAAATAGTACTCTAATATTTGTTTTTTCGTATAAATTTGTTCTAACTGGTAGGCATATAAAATTTCCTGCAATTTTCGTTCGTACGTTTGATCGTGGGACAAATACACGTTTCGAACAAGCTGCTGGGTAATCGTACTTCCTCCTTGTTCGATACCTTGTGTTTTTACATTTGTAATGAGCGCACGGGTAATCGCTAGTAAATCAAACCCTTTATGCTCGTAAAACATATGGTCCTCTGATAGGACGAACAGTTGTTGTAAAAAAAGCGGAATCTCGTCTAACGACACGTACAGACGATTAGTTGGTCCGATTTCTGCAAAAAGTTGGCTGTCTCGGTCGAGCAAATAACTCGTTTCAGGAAGATGGATCGGTTCGAGTGGAAATTTTGTAAATTGTTCAGACTGAACCTTCCGCACTTCCCATTCCTTTTCAAAAAGACGAATTCCTTGGATGAAAAAAATAAGTAAACATCCGGTAATGAAAAACCCTATCCACGTTCTTATATTCATTGTTACTCCTATTTCGTACTTTCATATAGTGATGATAGTCTCTGTTGTTCTTTCATTCCCTTCCATAATAACATGCAGCAGAAGAAAAAGAAGAGACTTGTCATGTAAAAAACGGAAGAAATGAGAAAATTCCGCTTTTCAATGGTAATGGATAACCACCTTTTTTAAAAATATTTCGCCTTACTAAATATTTATAACCTGTTTTTGATGTCTATTTCAATATTTTTGCATTTTTCTTGTAAATTAGAAAAATATTTAAAGCGCCCATGATATAATGTTAGATAACAAGGTATTTTGTTCGGCAGGTTGTGACGGTTGTAAATACAACGAAAGTTAGAAGGTGAAGTAGGTGAATGAACAGCAACTCCTTTTTATGGACTTTGAGTTCACGATGGCCGAATCTGGGCAGAGACGAGGATTTGTACCAGAAATTATTGAAGCCGGCATCGTTGTCGTACGTGAAGGAAAAATCGTTGAACAATTTTCATCATTTGTTCAACCCAAACTGTTTCCTAAGTTAACCGAGCGGTGTAAAACTTTTTTAAAGATTTCACAAGAGCAAGTGAATCACGGAATTACGTTTGAAGAATTGTACGAGCAAATGAAAAAATGGGATGAGTTTGGGCCAAGTCGTATTGTTACATGGGGGAACATGGATATGAAAGTCCTTCGTGACCATTGTGAGCGGGAAGAGGTTCCGTTCCCATTGGATGCTCGGTTTATTGATTTATCAATGGAGTATAAACGGTTTTTTGGGGACCGCAATCAAACGGGGTTGTGGAAAGCGATACAGGAATATGGAAAAGAAGGGGTCGGTCATCACCATCGGGCGTTAGATGATGCGTTGACAACGTACCATATTTATCGGTTGTTTGAAAGAGATAAGCAGTATTTGAAAAAATCCGATCCACCGACCATTGGGGACCGCGTCGATTTACAACAATTATTAAATTACATTTCGTTTGGACAATAGCCAAAAAAGCTGTCTCGAAATTCAGTTTCGAAACAGCTTTTTTGCTGTTTAAGCAAATGTCAATCGGTACATTAACTCGTATTCTTTTTGAATACTTTGTAAAGCGAGTAAGCTTTTTTCAGCAAACGGTGTGGCTTCTTGTTTTAATTCTTCTTTTAAATGATAAAAAGCTTGTTGCAATGACTCTTTGTAGTCTGGCACTTCACCTTCATACGGTTTTACCATTTGTTTAGGGATATTGGCACGTTCGTAATGGGCTAAAGCTTTTCGTTCATGGAAAAAAGGCACATCCACCTGCTTCGGATGGTGTAAATCCCCTTGCATTGGGTGCTTAACCACCGCTAAAATTTTGACAACGAAATGGGACGGGCCTTCATCCGTCACTTCACCAATATATTTTCCGGTTTTGTAAATACAAGTGACAAGATCGTTCGGTTGGATGGCAGACATGTGGAACCTCCTTAAAAAATTGTTTAATTTTATTATGAACGACATGAAGATGGTTCGAAAGTAAAAAATAAGATAAGAAGGGAAGGAATTAAAGCAATGGTTCGAGCAATTGTATTCGTCATTTTACCTTTGATTATGTTATTATCAGGGTGCAAAGAATCTTCGCAGGCAAGCGATGCGGAAATGAAAAATGAAGGAGAAGAAACAATGACAAATGAAGTAATGTATCCACAATTAACTACCGACGTTTTAGAAAACGAAATCGTCGTGGAAATGGTCACTAATCACGGAACAATAACATTAAAATTGTTTCCGGAACATGCACCAAAAGCGGTCGAAAACTTTGTTACCCACAGCAAAAATGGGTACTACAATGGCTTAACGTTTCACCGCGTCATTAAAGATTTTATGATTCAAGGTGGTGACCCAAATGGAAATGGAACAGGTGGCGAAAGTATTTGGGGAGAGCCGTTCGAAGACGAATTTTCCAAAGAATTATTCCATCTTCGTGGGGCGTTATCCATGGCGAATGCTGGTCCAAATACGAACGGAAGCCAATTTTTCATCGTTCAAAACGCAAGCCTAGACCCGAGCTTTAAAGGGCAAATGGAACAAGCGGGCTTCCCGAAAGAAATTATTGAGGCGTATGTTGAAAACGGTGGAACACCTTGGTTAGATTTCCGTCATACCGTATTTGGACAAGTAATTGCAGGAATGGACGTTGTAGACAAAATTGCGAACGTATCAACAGGTTTACATGACAAGCCGGTAGAGGACGTTATTATTGAAAAAATGAACGTTGTTCAAGAATAAATGATTGTGAACAAATAAGGGGTTTATCGGAATGTTACAACTCTTTTTATACTTTCCAGAAGATAAATCAGAATATATTCCAGCGACGATTACGATGGCCATTTTTATTATTGCAGCCATCATTACGATGCGGTTCATTATTCGCTACTCGAAAAAAGAAGAAGAGAAAGCAAAACAGTTTGAACAACAACTAAAGAATCAACAAAACGATGATAGCAGTCAGAAATAATCTGGCTGCTTTTTCTTTTGGATGAATATTCCATAATGGTGTAGGCAACAATGGTAGGAGAATCTTGGCATAGGTGGAGGAATGTAACGTGCGAAAGATACTTCCTATCATTGGAGTTACCTTTTTGTTAGCGGCTTGTGCGGAACAACATCCGAAAAAGTTGGATGTAGATATGATGAATCGTGATGGAGATTCATTAGGGAAAATTACGTTAGAAGAACAAGCGGAAGGCGTTTTAGTAAAAGTGGACTTAAAAGGACTCCCTTCAGGTGAGCATGCGATCCATTTTCATAATAAAGGCGTCTGTGAACCACCGGACTTTACATCCGCTGGCGACCATTTTAACCCAGATGAAAAAGATCATGGGCTCTTAAATCCAGAGGGGGCACATGCGGGTGATTTACCTAATCTCATTGTAGAAGATGATGGTACGGTAAAGGTTGAAATTTTGGCTTCCCAAGTGACACTAAAAGAAGGGAAAAACTCCTTATATACAAAAGAAGGAACTTCGATTGTGATACACCAAGAAGCCGATGACGGAATGTCACAACCGGCAGGAAACGCCGGCGAACGAATTGCCTGTGGAGAAATTAGCACTGAAAAAACGGTGAAATAAAAAAGGAGGCTAGATTAACTAGTCTCCTTTTTCGATTTGTCCTAGCGCTTTTTTTAATCGTTCTAATCCCTCCAGTAGTTGGGATCTTGGTGTAGCGACATTCATGCGGACAAATCCTTCGCCGCCAGGACCGAATTTTTCTCCGGGTTCCAAAGCGAGGTGTCCTTTTTGCACAAGGATTCGATGCAATTCTTTTGGACTGAGTCCGAGTTTTCGACAATCAATCCAAACTAAATACGTTCCCTCCGGTGGTATGACGGTCAACGCAGGAAGATGTTGTTCGATGAACGTTTTTACTAATTGAATATTTTCATATAAATAGCCTAATAATGCATCTAGCCAGTCATCCCCGTACCGATATGCTGCCTCTAATGCCACAATGCCCATGGTGTTTAATGTAAAATAGCCTTGGCGTTTCATTTGCTGACCGATGAGAGTTCGTAAGCGCTTGTTTGGGATAATCATAGCAGATGCTTGCAAACCAGCTATGTTGAACGTTTTACTTGGGGAAACCAGTGTAATGACTTGTTCTCTCCATTCAGGAAACGAGGCGATAGGTATATGTTTGTGGGGTGGAAAAGTAAGGTCTGCATGGATTTCATCAGATAAAATCGTTACATCGTATTGTTGGCACAGCTTTCCGATTTTTTTGAGTTCTTCTTTCGTCCATACGCGACCGACTGGATTGTGGGGACTACAGAATAAAAATAGCTTGACTCCTGCTTGAAGCTTTTGTTCGAAGTCAGCAAAATTGAATTCGTACGTATTACACTTAAACACTAATGGATTATTGATGAGCTTTCTTCCGTTTAGCTTAATCATGTCAAAAAACGGATGATACACCGGTGCTTGAATAAGCACGCTATCTCCTGGTTCGGTTAATGCTTGAATGCAGGAACTAATGGCCGGAACCACGGCGATATGGTAGACGAGCCATTCGGTCGAAATGTTCCAATGGTGACGTCGTTTCATCCATTGTTGAACCGCTTGGCTCGCTTTTTCAGGAACGTGCGTGTAGCCGAAAATGCCATGTTGCAACCGGTCTTGTAAGGAATCTAGCACTTCTTGCGGCGGACGAAAGTCCATATCTGCCACCCACATCGGTAATAGATCTTCTTTTCCAAACATTGTTTTCATTAGATCCCATTTGACGGAAGCTGTTTGTTTTCGCGGAATCACTTCATCAAAATTGAATCGCTTTGCCAATTTGCATCATTCCTTTTCAACATCTTCTTACTGTTATGATAAAATAAGGTGTCAGAAAGACCAAATAAAAAGGTGATGCGCTTTGGATATTCAACAATTAAATTTACGTCTTGTTGAAGCGTTAAAAAAATGGGATCCTTTTCAGTTAGGAGAGGATTTTTACGATACGGAAATTGTTGATGTCGTTCAAGAAGTACATCAATTGGACGATGCCAACCAATTAGCGAAAGAGATTCAGCGTACTTATGAATTTTCCTTTGAACAAGTCATTCCATTGGAAGCCTGCATTCAAATCGCCAAGAAATTGCTATTAATTAAAGAAAAACAAAGCTGTGAATTGTAAATTAAAGGGAGCCTTATTAAAAGGCTCTTTTTTTTTTTTTTTTTGAACAACAGATAAGAGCAAAATCTTTTTGTTCAAGGAAAAATTATTACAAATTAAGAGAAAACATCCTACCGAGTAACATTTATCCTAAACCAATCGCATCTTTTTGAAAAAAGGTTTGAATGTACCGCTGTATTTCGTTTGGTTTTTCTTCTGGCAGCAGGTGACCAGTATTTTCTAACACGACAAGCTGTGCGTTCGTTAAATCTTGGGCTAACCGTTCACCGACATGAAGTGGAACGACGCGATCTTCTTTTCCCCAGATAAGAAGACACGGCGTTTGAATACGATTTAACTCTTGTTTTGGTAAATCGCCTTCCCGGTCGCGAATCATTTTATTTAAGGCCACAAATATATCGTTTTCTAAAAACGGTTGGATATAGCCAAATACCATTTCATCATCAATGAGCGAATGGTCACAGACACAATTTTGTAGTTTGGACAGAATGCCTTTTTTAGCTATATGAAATTTGACAAACAAATGAAAATACGGGAGGTAGCTTGAAAGGATAAGGGGGACTCGAGCCCTTTTCATATAGCTTGTACTACATAAGAGAACGCCTTTTTCAACGAAGGACGGCTCTAACGTCATCATGTTTAAGGCGATTTGTCCTCCCATGGAATGGCCGATGACATACGCCTTTTGAATGCCTAAGTAATCAAGCAGTTCTAAAACCGTTTTCGCTAAATTTTTATACGAATACTTATATTTATCACATTTACCGCTTTTTCCGAATGGAGGAAGATCAATGGATATGACATTGTAATGGTCTGTTAATGAAGGAATCAGGCGCCGGAAAGTAAAACTCGATGAAAGAAATCCATGAATTAACACAACGTATTCGTCAGATAACGCTTTCTCGTATTTTTCATAATATACGTCAATATTGTTTATGTGTGCTATCTGTTCAATCGTTGCTGTCATTTATCTTTCACTCCCCCATGAAAAATTGTACTCATAGTATGCCCAATCCCGTCCTATTTCATTTTCGTGAAGAGCAGGTAAAAAAAAAAACACTTCGAATGTCGAAGTGCCATACATAAAAAGATAACAAAGGGGGGAATACTAGAAAGCTTTGTATTTACAGAATATCCAGTTAATACATGTCTTATACAAAAAAATACGAAAAAAAGAGAAATTATTCGTTTTTTTCGTATTTAATTTCGTACAACATTTGCATAACGCGTAAGAAATCTTGTTCAGAGAACTCTTTTGCTTTACGTAAAATTAATTTTGCTTTTTTCGTTCCAATTTCTTTGATTAGTTGAACAATTTCCGGATCAATAGAAGTCGTTTTTTCTTGCACTTCATTCTCTAATAATTCTGAGGCGGGGACGTCTAAAACAGTAGAAAGACGTAAAATGGTTTGAGTGTCTGGAATATATTCTCCCGATTCGTATTTTTCAATCGTTTGTGTTCCTAACCGTGCTTTTAAAGCTAATTCTTGCTGAGTCATCTTACGTTGTTCGCGAATCATCCGTAAATTTTCACCAAATTGAGACATTCCTCCATCCCTCCCATGATATATACCTAAAAAGATCGAACGCCTCGTTCGTTCTTTTTTAATAATTGGCTCTACCCTAAAATAACTATGGATAACTTTTGTTATTATTTTATTCATCGATGTGCCAATTTTTATTGGTATGAATGTCTGTTAAACGATACTGTTGATATGTATACATTACGCTTGTGGCGGACGCTTTCCGCGGGCAAGCCGCAAGCCGCTTCCCTCGCTACGCTTAAGTAAAGGTCTTGCGGCTTCTTGTTCCCGCTGGAGTCGCCGCCGTGTGAATAACTTTCTAAAAATCAACAATGACATATAACATAGCTAAATAATTAAAAGAGCCCTAACGAATTTAAGAAAATAATGATAATACCAATTGGGGCGATATAACGAACAGAGACATACCAAATTGTAAATAATGTGTGTTTCATCGTTGCCCCTTGCTTCATTTCGGCCCAAACTTGTTCGCGCGGAATTTTGTATCCGACAAAGAGTGAGATCAACAAAGCACCTAACGGTAAGGAAATATTACTAACAAAGTAATCGGCTAGATCGAAGAAAGTTTTTTCGAATAGGAGTGGCTTGGCAAATATACCAAACGATAAGGCGCTTGGAATACCAGCAATAAAAATCAACAGACCGGAAATCCAGGTAAATTTTTTACGCTTTCGTTGTTCGGATTTCGTTAAGACGGCGACCACAATCTCTAGCATCGATATTGAGGATGTGAGTGTCGCAAATAGTAACAGAACCATGAAAATAAAGAAGAAAAAGCCTCCAAACGCTAATTCGTTAAACACGGCTGGTAAGACAACGAAGACAAGACCAGGACCGCTAGCTGGCTCAAATCCTAGTGCGAAAACGGCTGGAAACACAACCAGGCCTGCTAAGAATGAAATAAAAATATTTAAGACGGCGACCGACGTGGCCGATTTTGGTAAGTTTTCTTCTTTGCCTAAATAAGAAGCGTAAGTTACCATGACTGAAACACCCACACTTAACGCAAAGAAGGCTTGTCCAAGAGCAAGTAATGCCGTTTGGCCATTTAAGTAACTAAAATCAGGAACTAGAAGGAATTGAATCCCTTCCATCGCGCCATCGAGCGTTAACGAGCGTATGACTAATACTAAAAATAAGATAAATAAGGCTGGCATCATATAACGGCTCGCGCGCTCAATTCCTTGTTGAATACCACCTTGAACGATAAGGATCGTTAGTACTAAGAAGATGAATTGAGCAAGTAGTACTTCCCATGGATTACTGATAATAGAACCAAAAAGTTGATTATATTCTTCTTGTGTCTTTCCGATTAATAAGCCACTTAGACTTCGAAGTAAATAGGAGACAATCCACCCGCCGACAACGCTATAAAAGGACAAAAGGACAAAGGATGCGACGACTCCTAAATATCCAACCCAATGCCAAGCGCTATTCGGTGCAATTTTTTTGTAGGCACGAACAGCATCAGTCTGGGCATGGCGACCGATGATAAATTCTGCTAACAACACGGGCGCCCCAATTAGAACGGTGAACAAGATAAATAAGAAAAAGAATACGCTGCCACCGTTTGTTCCTGCCATGTAAGGGAATTTCCAAATGGCCCCTAATCCGATGGCAGAACCAGCTGCGGCTAAAATAAAGCCGATTTTTGACGACCATTGTTCTTGCTGATTCATAATACGACTCCTTTACTTAATCATTAATTTTTTACATGTTACTATGAATTTCATTAAAAGTATAGTCATTCTTTAAAATTTGTTCAAATAAATTTTGAAATTTCCGATAACTATCAAATGATAGGTTTTTTGCTTACTCTACCCAACTATGATATAATCTACAATTGTCGATAACGGTGAAAAAACATATATTGTAGGAGTGTTTCCATGACTGAAAAATTAGAAGTAGGAACAATTGTAACAGGTACTGTGACCGGTATTCAACCGTATGGTGCTTTTGTGGAGCTTGATAATCAAACACAAGGGCTTATCCATATATCGGAAATCAGCCAAGGGTTTGTGAAAAACATTCACGACCATGTAAAAGTTGGCGATCAAGTAAAAGTAAAAGTTCTTTCCATTGATGAGGACGGGAAAATTAGTTTATCCATTCGGGCGGCTCAAGCAACTGGCAAAAAGAAAGTAGGGAAAAAGCGCCAAGGAAGCGTCAAAAATGAAACACCACAGGCCGGCTTTAACACGTTAAAAGAAAAACTCCAAGAATGGATTGAACAATCACAACGGGAAGATTTGATTAAAAAATAACCGCTGTGATTACGGGTTTTGTTAGCTGTAACCACTTATTTGGTTGCAGCTTTTTTAATTGGTATATGAAATCTTAAAAATGAATAACATCTTTCTAAGAAAGGATTTGACAAAAATAATCATCATGTTAAGATAAAAAAGACAACAGGAATTATAATTGAATACATTCATTAATTCCACTAGGGGTGCCTTTAGATAGGCTGAGATCAAAGTGTGCCTTTGAGACCCTTAGAACCTGATCTGGATCATACCAGCGTAGGGAAGTGGAAGTGTGGAATGGTTGACATCGTTTGTCATCCATTTATGTGATGTACTTGTATGGGATACAATCACCACTTTCCTTATGTTGGTAAGGAAAGTGGTTTTTTTATTGGAAAAAACGCAGTTTTGGGCCCACACTGTGTTTTTCATACATGACACCTGACTAAGGGGGAGAAAAATATGTCATTTTCAAAGACGCTTCGGCAAGAAGCAGATGGCCTATGGGAAGCAAGCTTTCATCATCCTTTTGTGAAACAGCTTGGGGATGGAACGCTTAATTTACAATGTTTTCGATACTATGTACTGCAAGATGCGTATTATTTAGGTCACTTTGCGAGAGTGCAAGCGCTCGGAGCAGCAAAAGCCATTGATTTACCTACTACCGCTCGTATGGCACATCACGCACAAAATACGTACCAAGCCGAGCTCTCGTTACATGAGCGTTTTGCAAAGCAATTAGGAATTACGGAAGAAGAGAAGGCTTCGATGATGCCAGCTCCGACTGCTTACGCGTATACGTCCCACATGTATCGGGCGGCGTACGAAGGTCATTTAGGAGATATTGTGGCTGCCATTTTGCCATGTTATTGGCTTTATTACGAAATTGGTGAACGGCTAAAAGATTGTCGACCAGATGAGCCCATTTATCAAGAATGGATTGCTGCTTACGGGTCGGAATGGTTCCGTCAACTCGTAGAAGAGCAGATATCACGACTTGATGCGATTGCGGAAGTAGTAACGGAAGCGGATCGCCAACGAATGAAACAACATTTTCTAATTAGCAGTCATTATGAATATTTATTTTGGGAAATGGCGTACACATTAGAATCTTGGCCAATGACAGGAAAGGAGAAGGAACAATATGCAACACTCTAAACAATTAAAATTAGCTGACATTTTAACAACGATTGTGATTGCGATAGTTTTTGGGATTGTATATAAACTGTGGGGACCGTTTTACTACTTTGTAAAACCATTTGGACTTCATCTCGATCAGCTGATTTACGGTATGTGGTTCATTGCCGCAATTGTGGCGTTTTTAATTATTCGTAAACCGGGGGTCGCACTGCTAGCGGAAGTAGCCGCAGCATCAGGGGAATTTATTGTTGGGTCGGAATGGGGACTTGAAGTTTTACTATACGGATTTTTACAAGGATTGTTTGCCGAAGCGGTGTTCGCTATTTTCCGTTACAAACGTTTCAATGTATTTGTTGCTTCATTAGCGGCCATTAGTTCCACATTGGCTTCTCTGATCATGGATTTATACAAAGGGTATATTGATGAGTTAGCGCTATGGAATTTAATGCTATTTATTGGTGCCCGCTTTGTTGGAGCTATTTTGATTGCCGGAATTTTCGCTTATTGCTTAGTGAAAGCGCTGGAGGCTACTGGGGTTACGCAACTTGTACGACCAGCTTCTACTGAGGATTACGAGGCATTAGATCGATAGAAGGTGAACATATGAAACCGGTTTGTTCTGTCCACAAGTTACGACTGAAATTTCCAGGGACCGATTCCCTATTTTTTAAAGATATAACTATATCCATTTCCAAAGGAGAAAAGGTCCTTTTACTAGGTCCATCAGGTTGTGGAAAATCAACGTTGCTTCAAGTATTAGCCGGCTTGATTCCGCGGACGATTGAAGTTCCGATGAAGGCAGAAAGCATCCAAACTCCGGCCTCATGGGGCTATGTGTTTCAAGACCCCGATTCCCAATTTTGTATGCCCTATGTCGATGAAGAGCTCGCGTTTACCTTAGAAAATCGATTGGTACCTCGTGAACAAATGGCTGACCGGATTAAAGAGTTGCTTCAACTCGTCGATTTGCAATTAGATACTCCCCACACACCCATTCAAAAATTATCCGGGGGAATGAAGCAACGGTTAGCCATCGCTTCTGCTTTAGCAGGAGACCCGGACGTACTATTTTTAGATGAACCGACCGCTATGATTGACCCGGAAGGAACAGAAGAAGTATGGCGGGTGTTAAAACACGTTGCTTCGGAAAAAACGATCATCATTGTCGAACATAAAATTGACCTGATTTTGGATTGGGTGGACCGTATCGTATTGTTCAACGAACATGGTGAGGTTATCGCTAATGGTCCGGCAAAACAGATATTTCAACAGTACCAAGAGACGATTGATCAACACGGTATTTGGTATCCGGGCTGTTGGGATCGATATCAGGCAAAACGTTCGAACAAACGGAAAACGGTATCAACCACCGAAATTCTTCGACTCGAACAGTTTCAAGGATTACGAAACAAGCGGATACACATCGAGGTGGAGAAAGCGGTTGTTTATCAAGGAGAATGGATTGCCATTACCGGAAGCAATGGAGCGGGGAAAAGCACATTACTGCAAGCGATCATTGGGTTCATTCCAACAAAAGGAACATGTATTTTTCGAGGTCAAACGGTACACAAAATGAAACGAATGTATGAACAAATCGGTTTTGTGTTTCAGCAACCTGAATTTCAATTTGTCACTAATTCCGTCTACGACGAATTGGCGTATGGCCTTCGATTGCAAAAACGACCAGAAGTGGAAATAGAGCCGATCGTCCACACGCTTTTAGAACAATTCCATTTAAACGGGCTTTGCCATCAGCATCCGTATCAATTATCCGTTGGGCAAAAACGTCGCTTAAGCGTTGCCGCTTCCATCGTACATCACCAACCGTTGTTGCTGTTAGATGAACCGACGTTTGGTCAGGATGCGCAAAATACGTTTGCCTTATTAGAACGGTTAGAACACCTTCGGGAACAAGGGACGACCATTCTTATGGTGACGCACGATACCCATATTGTCGACACATTTGCAACAAGACGATGGGAAATTACTAATGGCCGATTGGTACGTGATGAGCCAATCCATCGTCCAACGAAAGAACTTGTCGGAAGTAGGTAAGGAGGATTTCTTATGAGATGGGAATTGACCTATCGGGAAACGTGGCTCCATCAAATGAACCCAGCTGTGAAACTGCTGGTTATGCTCTTCTTTTTTATTACTGTGTTGTTCATTCATAATCCAAACGTGTCGTTTTACATCATGGTAGGATGTTTACTCATGTTCGTTTTATTTACGGGCTATCGTTGGAAACACCTTCTCATGTTCCTCCTTCCTTTTTTGGTTATTTTTATCTCAACGTCCACGTCGATGATGTTTTTCGGCAAAGGCGAAACCACTTGGTGGAAATGGGGACTGATACACATCACAGAGGAAAGCTTTTATCGTGGGTTGCATTTAGGGTTTCGTGCCCTTACGTTTGCCTTGCTCGGTTTAACGTTTTCTTTAACAACAAGACCAGTGTATTTGTTCTATTCGTTAATGCAGCAGCTAAAGCTAAAGCCGAAATATGCCTATAGCTTTTTAGCAGGGGCCCGACTTATTCCAATCATGTTTTTGGAATTTCAAACGATTCGGCAGGCTTTAATGGTAAGAGGAGTCATGAATGAAAAAGGAGTCAAAGCGTTTGTCGAGCGCATGAACCGATACGCGATCCCTTTGCTTTCACAAAGCATTCGACGGGCGCAACGATTGGCGGTAGCGATGCAGGCGAAAGGATTTTCAGAAGAGTCAGAACGAACGTATTATTACGAAATGAAAATCAACAAACATGACGTTCTTTTTTCTTTTGGTATGCTCGTCTTTACTCTGCTTATATATTTCATGGCTGTTACCTTTCCGTGGTTCCCGATGACCGATGTCCGCTAGAGGTGAGAAAAATTGGAACAAGAATTGCATGTCATTACGACCGGCCAGCAACAAAGTGCGGAGATTGTCGAGATTGTAGCCCACATTCATCCATACGTGGATACGATTCATTTGCGGGAAAAGCAAATGACGGCGAAAGAGTTAGGTAACCTTGTCTCCTCTTTATTAGATCAAGGCGTTCCCGCTTCCAAAATGGTCGTGAATGACCGTGTTGATGTGGCGGTTGTTTATAGTTTGAAAGGGGTACAACTTGCTTACCATAGTTTAGACGTTAAACGAGTCAAGGACCATTTTCCATCTTTACAGGTAGGTTGCTCTGTTCATTCGTTGGAAGAGGCGCTGGCGGCCGCTCGCCACGGTGCTGATTATTGTGTGTATGGTCACATTTTTCCAACGGCGAGTAAAAAGGGGTTACAACCACGAGGAATTCAAGCGTTGACACAGATTGCTAACGAAGTACCTATCCCGGTGATTGGGATTGGAGGAATTACAGTTGAAAACGCCGTGCACGTTCTGAATGCGGGAGCAAAGGGAATTGCCGTGATGTCGGGTGTGTTTTTGGCAAAAGATCCTGTAAGTGCCGCAAAAGCATATACACGGTTACTAAAAAACTGGAGGGCCAAACATGGAAAACAAACGATATGATGCAGTGATTGTGGGAGGTGGAGTCATCGGTTGTTCCATTGCTTTTCAACTGGCCAAACGAGGGGCGTCCGTAATCGTCCTCGAAAAACAAGAAATCGCCCAAGGAGCGTCAAGGGCAGCGGCGGGGATGTTAGGGGCCCAATCGGAATTTACCACGGATAGCCCGCTCATTCCGTTAGCGTTAAAAAGCCGAGAGATGTTTCCTTCAATTGTTGAAGAATTAGAGGAATTAACGGGTATCGACATTGGGCTCGTTCAAAGAGGGCTAATTAAAGTCGCTTGTTCGAAAGAGGATGGGGTGGCGCTCGAACAACATTATCAATTTTGGAAACAACAAGATCCTTCTGTCCAATGGTTATCGATGAAGGAATTGCAAGAGAGGGAGCCCCATGTGACGGAAACGCTTTATGGTGCTATGTACCTTCCAGGAGACGGTCAAGTACGCGCGGCTGAATTATCGATTGCTTTTGCAAAAGCCGCCTCTCGTTTCGGAGCTGTCATTAAGGAATATACGGAAGTGTACAGCCTTTTATGGGAAAGAGGTCAAGTGAAAGGAGTCGAGACGGCAGAAGGGCGAATCACTTCCGATAATGTAATTCTATGTGCAGGAGCTTGGTCAAAACAATTATTAAAACCGACTGGCATCGATGTTCCACTTTTTCCGGTCAAAGGGGAATGTCTTTCCGTTGTAACGGAAATTCCGTTCATTACGTCCACGATTTTTGCGAACAACGGCTGTTACATCGTTCCGAAAAAAGGGAACCGATTAGTCATCGGTGCCACATCCCAGGAAGGAACGTTTCATCAAAAAGTGAGCGTAAAGGGAGTGCAAAGCCTGCTCGAGCGGGCTTCTGCTATTCTTCCTAGCATAGTAGAAGCCCATTGGGAAAACGTGTGGAGCGGCATTCGCCCGCAAACAAGTGATGGACTTCCTTACCTTGGAGAGCATCCGGATATTAAAGGGCTGTTTGGTGCGTTTGGTCATTACCGCAACGGAATTTTACTTAGTCCGATTACTGGAGTGATTATGGCTGATTTAGTAGAAGGAAAAACATATGAATCTATCGATTTATCAAGCTTTCACTTGTTACGAGTAGTACCAACAAGTATGTAAGAAAGGAGGAAAGGATATGGAGTTACACATTAATGGAGAAACACTCCAACTTCCTGATGACATTCGAACAGTCGAAGATTTATTGATCCATTTTCAACTTCATCATCGAATTGTAATCGTGGAAGTCAATCGAAACATTATTCAAAAAGAAGACTATAAACAAACAACATTGTCCGATCAAGATCAAGTAGAAATTGTACATTTTGTAGGAGGCGGTTGATGATGTTAACCATTGGACCATATTCGTTTCAATCACGCTTGTTATTAGGGACTGGAAAATATCCAAATATGGATATTCAGCGAGAAGCAGTAGAAGTGTCTGGTGCGGAGATATTAACGTTTGCTGTTCGACGTATGAACATTTTTGAACCGAATCAACCGAATTTTTTAGAAAAGCTAGACTTAGAGCAATATAAATTACTTCCGAATACAGCTGGAGCCTCAACAGCGGAAGAAGCGGTACGTATTGCCCGATTAGCAAAAGCATCCGGCTTGTGCGACATGGTGAAGGTAGAAGTGATTGGTTGCTCAAAAACGTTACTTCCAGATCCAGTCGAAACACTAAAAGCAACGGAAATGTTGCTAGAGGAAGGATTCATCGTGTTACCTTATACGTCCGATGATGTGGTGCTAGCCAAGCGTTTACAAGAATTAGGCTGTCACGCCATTATGCCAGGTGCATCACCAATTGGTTCGGGTCAAGGAATTATCAATCCGATGAATCTGAGCCTCATCATTGAGCAAGCAACGGTACCGGTTATTGTTGATGCAGGAATCGGAAGCCCTGCCGATGTGGCTCTCGCTATGGAATTAGGGGCTGATGGCGTGCTATTGAATACGGCGGTCGCCGCAGCTCAAGATCCGGTTAAAATGGCGAAAGCAATGAAACTAGCCATTGAAGCAGGCCGACTTGGTTTTGAAGCAGGACGTATTCCGAAAAAACGGTATGCGATCGCAAGTAGTCCAATGGAAGGAATGAGTATCGTTTGAACGACCGTTACTCAAGACAAGAGCTCTTTTCTCCAATAGGTAAAGAAGGGCAACAACAGTTAGTCAAAAAACACGTAGTTATTATCGGGGCGGGGGCTTTAGGAACTGGAACTAGCGAAGCCCTTGTCCGTGCTGGTGTGGGCAAAGTCACGATCATGGATCGGGATTACGTCGATTGGAGTAACTTACAACGTCAACAACTGTATAGTGAAGAAGATGCGAAACTTCGCTTACCAAAAGCAATTGCTGCGAAAAAAAGATTAGAGCAAGTCAACTGTGACGTGCAGATTGAGGCGATGGTCACCGATGTGACGGTGAATGTACTAGAGGAGCTTGTGAAAAAGGGCAAACCTGATGTCCTTATCGATGCGACCGATAATTTTGATACGCGCATGGTTATTAACGATATTTCACAAAAATACGGGATACCGTGGATTTACGGAGCTTGTGTCGGAAGCTACGGAGTGAGTTATCCGTTTATTCCAGGAAAAACTCCTTGTCTGCATTGTTTATTAGAAACCCTGCCGATGAATGGTCTCACGTGCGATACGGCGGGGATTATCAGTCCTGCCGTACAAATGGTCGCGGCGTATCAAGTAGCTGAAACGTTAAAAATTCTCGTCGGTGATATTGATGCGGTTCGTCGTAAACTCATTTCGTTTGATGTGTGGAAAAACCAACAATCGATGATTGATGTCAACTCGTTAAAACGAGAGGATTGTCCTTCTTGCGGAACGCATCAAACGTATCCGTTTCTTTCGTATGAACACCAAACAAAAACAGAGGTTTTGTGTGGGCGAAATACGGTGCAAATTCGCCCAGCGATAAAAGGTCCTCGCGATTTAGACGAGCTCGCCAAAGTGCTCTCACGTCAAGGGGGTAATGTAGAGAAAAATCCGTACCTCGTATCATTGGAAGTGCCTGAGCATCGACTCGTTGTGTTTAAAGATGGACGTGTCCTCGTTCACGGAACAAAAGATATTCAAGAAGCGAAAACATTATATCATCGGTATTTAGGGTAGGAGGTGCCACTTGGTGAACGTATATAAAGCGTTGACGATTGCTGGATCTGATAGCGGAGGCGGGGCCGGTATTCAAGCGGATTTAAAAACATTTCAAGAATTGCACGTATATGGCATGACTGTAATTACTGCAGCAACAGCCCAAAATACGTTAGGCGTTCAAGGGGTTTATCCGCTATCGGTTGAAGCGGTTGTCAAACAATTAGATTCGATTGAACAAGATTTAGCCCCACACGCGGTAAAGACTGGCATGTTGTTTAGTGAAGAAATTATTATAGCGGTCGCGGAGCGTGTTCAATCATACGGGTGGAAACAGCTCGTTGTTGACCCTGTCATGATCGCGAAAGGAGGCGCTCCCCTTCTACAAGAAGACGCCGTCCAAGCGATGAAAAAACACCTTTTACCGTTGGCGAAAGTGATTACCCCAAATATCCCGGAAGCGGAAGTATTAACAGGCATGGCAATCACAAACATAGAAGATCGAAAAGACGCGGCGAAACGACTTCATGACATGGGCGTTTCTTACGTCGTGATGAAAGGTGGCCATGGCAACGAAGAGCAGTTAATTGACCTATTATTCGATGGGGAACAATTTTATGAATGGCAAAGTCGTCGGATCGAATCAAGACATACGCATGGGACGGGATGTACGTTTGCTGCGGCCATTACGGCAGAATTAGCGAAAGGATCATCGGTGGAAGAAGCGGTATCTGTTGCGAAAACCTTTATTCATTTAGCGATTGAACAAGAACTAGGCATCGGGAGTGGAAACGGCCCGACCAACCATTGGGCGTTTCGAAACCAACATGAGGTGGTCTCGTGACTTTTCAACGAAACCATCTAACCTTATATTTCGTCATGGGCAGTGCAAATTGTAAAGAAGATCCTCGTTCCGTGCTGCAACAAGCGATTGCCGGTGGGATTACGATGTTTCAATTTCGGGAAAAAGGAATAGGTGCTTTAACTGGTGAGGCCAAGTACGAATTAGCAAAAGACTTGCATGCAATTTGTAAAGAGCACGGTATCCCTTTTATCGTTAATGACGATGTTCAATTAGCGCTTGAGCTTGATGCCGATGGAGTCCATATCGGTCAAGAAGATGGTGATGTAGAGGCGGTTCGGAAGATGATAGGTGACAAACTACTGGGCGTCTCTACCCATAACGTTGAAGAAGCCAAACGAGCCTTCGTGGAAGGGGCTGACTATATTGGAGTCGGTCCCATGTATCCTACAAAAACAAAAGAAGATATCCAAGTTGTAAGAGGACCGATTGTGATTGAGGAAATACGAAACGCATGTGTCACCGGGCCATTAGTCGCTATTGGCGGCATTCAACAAGGAAATATTGCTCCGATTGCTAAAGCTGGTGCGGATGGAATTGCCGTTATTTCTGCGATTACACATGCAGTAAATAATCAGCATCAAGCTGCAGTTTTAAAGGAAGAATTTTTAACGAATACGAGACATTTTTCCAATAAATAATAAATTTGGCGTGAAGACAAAATCAAAACAGTGAGTTATTAAATATTTTCCGGAAGCCTTGTAATAATGTCTGTAACATTGAGGTATATAACAGGCCACAAAAAAACAGACCAAACAACAACATAATGGTCTGTTTTTTATTGATACAACAACATTTATGTTGAAATAGCAATAATAATAGCAAATAATTAACCTATTTCGTTCTTGGAGCACATTGTTCAAGTGCTCCAACGAATCGAATAAGTAACTATGTCAAAAGGAATTTAATTCTATATCTCTCCATATCTTTGCTTACAACTTAACGACAACTCGATTATTGTTATTATTTTATTGTTACCTAGTGAATAATAACAAGAGCAAAAGAGTAGATGTTAACGAAGTAATCATTTGTTTTCCTGATAATAAAATTGCCTCTTTCACATTAAATTCCTTTGCGATGGTCCAAATAGTAACCGCACATGCACTAAATGTCGAAGCAAGGTAAACAAGAAGAAAGAGTTGAAATGGCGACATCGACGTTAATAACGCCAAATTTCCTTCATTAAACAGCAAAATGCCATCTTTACGAATTATTGAAAAAACAAGACCAATAGCAGCTTCTGCAGGTAAATTCATCCATTGAACGACAGGTGCGAATAACAACACCACTTTATCAATCCATCCTAACACATCCAACAACCCGGCGATAAAACAAATGATCAAAAAGATCGGCATGGCTTGAGTTAAAAATTGAAAGACCGTTGAACGAACGCGGTATGAAACTCCCGACCATGTCGGCATCTGAATAAACGTCCGATGAGGACGAAGCATAGCTGCATGTATCATTGCTTGTCGATTCCATATTTTTGTATGAAGGGCACCAACGATAAAGAGAGTGAGTAAGTACGGCAAAAATAAGTGCGGCTTTTGTGCACTATGAAAAATCGATATTGTTGCTCCAATTTGATAACTACATGCTGATCCAAATGAGACGAGAGAAACACATGCTTTTCGCGTACAAGCACTGCACAATCGACTCTGCTGAACGGCCACAACATTACACCCAAACCCACTTAATACAGGAATCAGATCTTGGCCATTTAAACCTATTTTTCGTAAATACGGATCAAGCGCATCGGTAATTCGATCTTTGATTCCTGTTTCGTCGGTGATGGCCATCATAATACTTAAAAAAAGCACAACTGGAAATGCCCATAAAAATGAATAAGCTCCTAGTGTGAGCAAGCCGTAATCTCCTACAAGCAATCCTTCTATCAGCTTTCCTTTTCCCTCAAAAAATTGAACCACACTTGCTAAGCCAACATCTAAATACGGTTGTCCCCAATCGGAGAACTTATAAGCGACATAAACAGGTAAGAGAAACATCAACAATATTGCCAACACAGATAGAAGCGGACCGATTATTGGACGATCAAATAAAAACGATGCAGGGTCTTTTTTAGGTAAGTTCAGTGTTTGTAATACCTTAATAGTATCTCGGGTCCATTTTCCATCTTTTTCAAATGAAGGGACCGATTGAGCTGTTTCTTTTCTTCCTTTTGTTAAAAAAAGCGGGAGATTGTATTGCTTTTGAACATTTTCTAACAGTGTTTTCGTTTGTTGATTTATTTTATCTACAAATGTCACAGCTATAGAAATATTTGATTGAGTTACAGGCACAATCGACAGCAGTTCTTGCAACTCCTCATGAAAATGCGTCCCACGGATAATGAGCATCACGTGATCAGCTTTTACTACTTCTTTTTCCAGTTGTCGTTTACCCAGTTCATCCCCTCTACGCAACCCCGGTGTATCGACAATATCCCATTCACGCAACTGACGTATCGGATGGGAACGAAACGTGTAAGTCGTTCCTTTCACATTGGTTTCTTCACCAATACCAAACTGCGTCCACCTTGAAAATAATGTGGTCTTTCCAACTGATTCTAATCCGAGGAGTAAAAGTCGTTTTCGTTTTGTTCGCTCAGCTAGCAATCACACTTCACCTCACAACACGATAAGTCTGTTAAATACATTTGGTTGTTTGCATAAAGAGTGAAGACCTCTTCTTCATGAGGAAGTTGGTAACGATCAACTAATTTTTTCGCTACAACGGCAAAACGTTGGCGAAACTTATAAATAAAACAGAAAATCGCTTGATCATGGGCAACGCTCGGTCCAATTAAAAATAAATTCGGCGTTATGGTCGATTCATCATACAACGTCAGTTTCGGTTTTCCGTTCTCACCCCATTCAAACAAGGATTGAATTTGTTCCGCTCCTGAGCGAAATCCTGTTGCTAGAATCGGCTTTGTCTCCGTCATCAATTGCTCTCCGTTTGAAAGGAATAACAAATAGCCGTTTTCCTTTTTTTTAATTTTCACAACCCTAATCTTTTCGACTATGGTGAAACGCTTTGTTTGTTCGGCTTTTCGCAATCGTTCCCATGTGTAAGGTGCTAATGACAAACTAGGGTCCGCTTCTTTTCCATGTAGCTCCTTAGCTGAAATGATGGTCACTTTATTTCCATTCGCAACTAAGTTAACGGCCGCGTCAATTCCGCTCTCATACCCACCAATTACTACATAATGCCCATTTTCGAAATTCTTCCAACTGTCAACATACCGATTATGTAGCGCATGTTCTGCTCCTGGAAATGGAGCTGCATTCGGGAATTGAAATTCTCCGGTTGCCCAAATAACGGCATCAGCCTCGTATTCTCCTTCATTTGTTTTTACAATGAATCGATTCTCCTTTTTAACTACCTCGTTTACGTTCACTCCTTCTCGAACCGGTAAATCGTAATGTTCTGCTAATAAATCAAGATATAATGCATAGTCTTCACCGCTTAGATGTTCTTTTCGGAGGGTATAAGCAGGTGACGTTGTTGGTGAAATAGCATTTAAATCTAAAGCACCAAAGCCCTGTCCCGTAAACGATGGTGTAATAAAACGCATCTCCCTCGGCCATTGCAAAAAGGAGGAACCAACACGGTCACGTTCTAAAATTCCAAAATTTTTAATTCCTAATTGCTTTAGTAAAATCCCCATTCCAATCCCAGCAGGACCCGCTCCAACAATTAGAAAAAATGGGTTCATTAATTCCTCTCTCCTTTCATACCTTCTCTTATTTATGAAAATCGTATTCATTACGATTTATAAGATACAGATATTTAAGCATACTTTTGTGGAAAATGCAAAAACAAATTAAGGATGCTTATTCATTTCATAGGGGGGTCTCCACAAACCGGATGTTGACCGGTGAAGGGAAGAGGAGCTTGGTAAATATATTAAATTCATAGATGTAAGTATCGGTAGAGTATTCTCATCGTTATTAAAAGAAAAAGATGAATACTCTACTTTTTTCTCTCTAACATAGATTTTATTTCATTTTAAGGAAATTTGTTTTTTTATTTACATATTTTCTCTTTCGTGTTATAAATAAAAATCGTAATCATTACGATTTTTTAAGAGAGGTGTGTTTATGAAATTTCAGAAGTTTATTCATATTATTTTTGTCATACTCATCGTATTTGGTTTAACAGCATGTACATTAGAAAAGACAAGTACAACGGAAACAAAAGATGAACATCGAAAGAAAACAGTTACATTGCTGTTCAGCTTTGGTGATAGCCAACTTGACCCTCATTTAAGTTGGTTACCTCTACGTGCGGGGATTACAGAAACGCTCGTAAAGCTAAACGATAAACTTCAGTTGGAACCATGGTTAGCAACTGATTGGGAACAGAAAGATAAGAATACGTGGGTATTTACGATTCGTGATGGGGTTACGTTTCATGATGGAACCCTTCTAGATGCAAAAGCCGTAAAAGCATCGTTAGAACGTGGAATTCGAGTAAGCAAGGCATTAGAAAAATCATTGAAAATTGAGTCAATCGAAGCTAATGGACAAACGCTCACCATTCGTACAAAAGAGCCTCATCCATCACTTGTTTCTGAATTGGTAAATCCAAATACATCTATCATTAGTGTAAGAGCAGAAGAGGAGATGGGTACAGATGAGTTTAATAAAGCACCTGTAGGTACAGGCCCTTTTAAAGTAAAGAAATTCACTCCTGACATTGAAATCAATTTAGACAGATATGAAGATTACTGGGATGGAATGGCAAAAGTGGAAGAAGTATTTTTTAAATTTCATTCGGATGCAAATGTACGAGCGGTTGCTTTCCAATCTAAAGAAGCAGATATCGTTTACCATTTGCCAGTCGAGAGTATCGATGAAATTGAAAAAGATCCAGATTTAAAGGTTGAATCTATTCCTAGTCTAAGAGCGCATTTTATTTTGTATAACATGCAAAAGCCAGAACTACAAGATGTTAAGGTGCGTCAAGCGATCGACTTGCTTCTTTCTCGTAAAGATGTTGTAAACACAGTGATGGCGGGGCAAGCCACCATTGCAAATGGACCGTTCCATTCAAAATTCTCTTTTAGTAACGATGGGCCAGCTCCTTCTTTTGATCCGAACAAAGCAAAACAGTTATTGTTAGAAGCGGGTTGGAAAGAAGAAAATGGTCAATTGGTGAAGAACGGAAAGCCGTTAACCTTTAAACTTGTTACTTATGCATCGCGTCCAGAATTGCCGTTAATTGCACAGCTGTTACAAGCAGAGGCAAAAAAAATCGGGGTATCGATCGATATCCAAACAGTTGAGAATATTGACAGCTATTTATATGAACATCAAAAAGAGTGGGATTTAGCAACTTACAGTAATTTAACAGCTCCTCGTGGAGATGGAGGGTATTATTTAAATATCGCTTATTTACCAAATGGTGCGCTTAATCCGGGACAAATCAATATTCCGAGTCTCAATGAACTAATTCACGAACTAAATGTTACGAGCGAACAAGAAAAAAGAAATGAATTGACAAAACAGGCCGTTCAAATTATTGCAAAAGAGATTCCGCAATCTTTCGTTGTATATCCAAACATTGTAGTTGGGGTAAACAACCGAGTTATGAACTGGTCGCCTGGAGCAGAAGAATATTACTTGATTACCAATAAAATAGATGTGAAATAATGTGTCTAAATTTCTTCTCTCGCGTTTCCTCCAATTAGGGATTGTACTCTTTCTTCTTTCTCTATGTACTTTTATTCTTATGCAAATAGCTCCTGGTGATCCGGTGAAAAAGATTTTGAAAATAGATGAAGTTGCTATTACACATGAAGAAGAAGAAGCGTTACGTAGAGAATTAGGATTTGATCGACCGATTATTATGCAATATTTTGATTGGATAAAACAGATTGTAAAGTTGGATTTTGGCGAATCGTATATTACGAAGCAACCTGTATGGGATGAAATGGTGTCTAAACTTCCATATACGATTTACTTAACGATTGGGGCATTGGCCGTGGCAATTGTCATTGCCGTACCATTAGGCGTACTCTCAGCGGTTTACCACCATCGACTTATTGATCATATCAGTCGGATGCTCGCGCTTATCGGAGCATCCGTCCCTGATTTTTGGTTAGGCCTTCTTTTGATTTTTCTATTATCTTATCATTTCAATTTATTGCCTTCTTTAGGTGGAAATCATTTGCTTCATCTTATTTTGCCTTCCGTTACACTAGGATTAGCAATGGCCGCCGTATATGCTCGATTACTTCGGGCTGGATTATTAGAAAGTCTATCACAAGAGTACATTCGTGCGGCGAATGCAAGAGGATTAAGTCAACGAAGTATTTTATTTCGACATGCGTTAAAAGGTGCCATGATTCCAGTGATTACTATGTTTGGCATGAGTTTCGGAAGTTTGTTAGGTGGATCAGTCGTGGTAGAAACATTATTCTCATGGCCTGGTTTAGGAAAAATGATTGTTGACGCCATTTTGAAGCGAGATTATCCCATTATTCAAGGATATATTTTATTTACTGGTACGTTCGTGTTTGTCGTTAATCTGCTTGTCGATATTACTTACCGTTTCCTTGATCCTCGATTACGTTTGGAAAAGGGGTATGGGAAATGACGAAAATGTACCTAAATTTTATTCGAGATCCCATGTCATTTATCGGAGTTATTTTATTAACGTTTATTATATTTTTAACTGTTTTTGGATCGTATATTGTACCAAATGATCCGACAGAGGTGAATTTGGCTCAACGGTTTTTACCTCCTAGTCCGGATTACCCGCTAGGTACAGACCATTTTGGAAGGTGTGTATTTTCAAGGATTGTTACCGGAGCCAAAATTACGCTTGGAATTGGTAGTGTGACGATTTTAGCCGTTTTATGTATAGGAGTTCCCATTGGGTTGATCGCGGGATATGTTGGTGGAAAAGTAGATGCGTTTTTTATGAGAATCATCGATGGGCTTGTTGCATTGCCAGACTTTATTTTAGCTATTGCCATTGCTGGATTTTTAGGACCAAGCCTTATCAATGTAGTATTGGCAATCGTTTTAGTCAAATGGGTTGTATATGCAAGAACAGTAAGGGGTATTGTTCTCTCTGAAAAAGAAAAAGAATATATTTTGGCTGCTCGTATCAGTGGATGTAGTACATGGACGATTATGACCAAGCATCTATTTCCTCAAGTATTTCCTCATGTTTTAGTATTAGCAACATTAGATATTGGAAAAGTGATTTTATTCGTTTCATCTTTATCGTATTTAGGATTAGGTGCACAACCACCGACGCCGGAATGGGGAGCCATGTTAAATGATAGTCGTCCTTATTTTCAATCCATTCCAACTTTAATGATTTATCCAGGTTTGGCGATTATGATCGTTGTCCTGAGTTTTAATTTGATTGGTGATGGCTTAAGAGAAGTATTGGATGTCAAAAAACGTTAGGGGAGGGTGAGTACGATTTTTTACCAAGATGACGATGTTTTGCGGGTTGAACAGCTACATATTACGGTAAAGAAGAAAAATCGTGTGATACGAACGATTGTAAAAGATATCGGATTTCGTATAAAAAAGGGAGAAACATTGGCGATAGTGGGTGAAAGTGGAAGCGGAAAGAGTGTAACATCTTTGGCTATATTAGGGCTTCTGCCGAAATCGCTTTGTATTCAGAGTGGAAGTATTTTTTTTCAACATAAAAATATCGTCAGCATGACAGAAAAAGAACGAAAAAAGTTTAGAGGTAAGGGAATTGGATATGTATTTCAAGATTATAGAGGAAGCTTTACACCGTTTTTCAAAATCGGTAAACAAATGACGGAAGTGATAAAAACCCATGAGAGATGTAGTCAAAAGGAAGCGAAAGAAAAGGTGCTCGACGCACTAGACAAAGTTGATTTGCCATCTACACGCATATGGAATAGTTATCCTTTTGAGTTAAGTGGTGGACAGCTTCAACGTACAGCACTGGCCACTGCTATGATTTTAAAACCTTCTTTATTGATTGCAGACGAGCCAACAACCGCATTGGATGTTTGTACTGTACAGAAAATCATGGATCATATCACAAAGTTAAAGGAAGAAAATGATTGTTCATTTTTACTCATTACCCATGACATTGGACTTGCCCTTCAAAGAGCAGATTGGATTGCTGTGATGTATGGAGGGCGCATTCTGGAATTAGCTAAAGCGTCTCAATTAAGACAGCACTCTTATCATCCATATACTAAGTTATTATTACAATCTAGACCATCGATTACTAAGCATAAAGATACATTGGTAACCATACCAGGAGAACCTGGATTGATTTATGAAAATGGATGTCCTTTTGCTTTAAGATGTCCAATAAAGGAACCGGTATGTTTAAAGGAGCCATTAAAAAGAACAAGTATTAACAACGATCACGATATTACCTGTCACGTCGCTCAGGCTCATTTGATAAAAGAGAGCGTGATTTCTATATGAATACGTTGCTTGAAGTGAGGAATGTTTCTAAAGCGTATAAACAGGTACAAGCTGTGAACAAAGTAACATTCTCTATTGGTTCCGGTGAATCGGTAGGTTTGGTAGGGGAAAGTGGAAGCGGAAAGAGTACAATTGCCCGTCTCATCTTAGCGCTTGACCAAGCAGATGATGGAGAAATTGTCCTTTTAGGTCATCCTTTAAATGAATTAAAGGAAAAACAATTAAGAAACTTAAGGAAACACGTCCAAGTAATTTTCCAAGATCCGCATTCTTCTTTAAATCCTAAGTTGCCAATCTGGAAGTCAATCATTGAGCCGCTTGAGAATTTTCCAGAAGTGACGCCTGAGTTTTTAAAAGATATTCGTCATTCTTCACGTTTAATGATGGAGAGGTTAATAGATATGGTTGGTTTGTCAAAAAGAGTATTAGATTGCTATCCTCATGAGTTAAGTGGGGGACAAAAACAGCGGGTAGCAATTGCAAGGGGATTTAGTCTGCAACCTAGTTTACTGATATGTGATGAGCCAACTGCTAGTTTAGATGTATCTGTTCAAGCGCAAATTTTAAATTTGTTGAAGGAAATGCAACAAACTTTAGGTGTCGCCTATTTGTTTATTTCTCATGATCTTCCTTCGGTTCATTACATTAGTAATCGAATTTTAGTCATGAAACAAGGATGTTTAGTTGATCAGTTCGACGTAAAAGATATGTTCTTAGTAGAAAGACATCCTTACACCCGTCAACTTGTTTCTTCTGCTATGTCTTTGGAGTATTGATCGTAATGAAAATGATTTTCTTTAAATTGGAGGAGAAATAAGGTGGCAGCCACTTCTAGGTATGTATTACAAGATAAATCAAGGATTGGACATCGAAAGTTTATAGGATTAGCCGTTCCACTCATTTTATCAGCTCTATCTACTCCATTATTAGGTGCTGTCGATACAGCTATGGTTGGAAGATTACCAGATGCGGCATATATCGGAGGGATAGCGGTCGGTTCTTTAATTTTTAATACGATGTATTGGTTGCTCGGTTTTTTAAGAGTTAGCACATCTGGGTTTACAGCACAAGCACATGGAGCAAAGAATGAGCATGAAGTAAAGTTAATGTTCTTACGTCCTTTGTTGTTAGCTGTAGGATTTGGTTTGTTATTTATTCTATTTCAGGATTTAATTCAAACGTCCGCTTTTTGGATGATTCAGCCAAGTGAAGAAGTAATCGGACACGCAGCTGAATATTTTGACATTCGAATTTGGGGTGCTCCGTTTGCCCTGATGAACTACGCCATTGTTGGATGGTTAATCGGACTGTCACGTGTGCGTTCGGCTTTGTTCATACAAGTGTTTATGAATTTGTTGAACATCGGTTTGGATGCTGTATTTGTACTTGTGTTAAACATGGGAGTAGGAGGAGTTGCATTTGCAACTTTGATTTCAGAAATTACAGCTTTCATGATTGGGATGGTGTTCGTTCTATATGGTGGCAATTTTACAAAGTTTAAGATGCAAAGGAACCAAATTTTTGATTCGAACAAAATTTACGAAATGGTGAAGGTAAATCGCGATTTATTCATTCGCACAGTTTGTCTGTTAACAGTATTTGGGCTATTTACAGAAAAAGGAGCTACCTTTGGAGATCAAGTATTGGCGGCGAATGCCATTCTTCTTCAGGTTCATTTTATCATGGCTTACATTTTTGATGGAATTGCAAATGCAGCAAGTATTCTTGTTGGAAGAGCCATGGGAGCAAAGCATAAAGAACTATATAGTCAAGCCGTTAAGTTATCAGCTGTTTGGGCTTTTTTTGTCTCAATAGTGCTTGCTGTAACGATGGTAAGTTTCGACACACATATCGTCTCACTATTTACAAACATTGAGGCAGTAAAGCAAATCGCTATTTCTTATGGTTATTGGGTTGCGATGTTTCCGATAGTGGGTTTCTGGGGGTTACAATTACAAGGAATTTTTTCTGGAGCAACTGAAGTTCAACCGCTTCGCAATTCGATGGTGATTTCGTTAATCGTATTTTTAATTTCTTATTGGTCGTTTATTCCGTTTTTAGGGAATAATGGCCTATGGTTATCTTTTATACTCTTTAGTCTTTCACGTTCACTTGTTTTATGGAAATATCTTTTTGTTTTAGAAAAGCGCTTAGCAGTTTAAGGATGGTATTTGTTAGTAAAAAATTAATATATTCCTTTTTCTCTTATAAAAAGAAAATACTAAAACCTTAAAAAAATTATAGTTAAATAAATAAAAGAGCACGGAAAACCATGCTCTTTTATTCATGACTTCGGCCTTTCGATGTTGTATTTGCGAATGCGGTATTGCAGGTTTTGACGGCTCATGCCGAGCGCTTCTGCGGTTTTTGTAATATTGTATTGATGATATTGTAACGCTTTTTGCAAATAATACGTTTCCGCTTCTTGCATGTATTCGTCCAGCGGTTTAATATCCCGATGACTTTGAATTAATAATTGAGTAGAAAACGTTTGATCTTGACGGTGCGATTTTTGCCGGAAATGGAGCGGTAAATGTTGATATTCAATCGTTTGTTCGTGCTCAATGATGTTCATCGCCCCTTCGATCACATGTTCTAACTCTCGGACATTGCCTGGCCAGTCGTATTCGTCAAATAATTGCAGTACATCATCTGATACTCCCTTGACGTCTAAGCTAAACAGCTGATTATATTTGTTGATAAAACATTGAATAAGCGCCGGAATATCTGTTTTTCGCTCCCTTAGTGGGGGTAAAAATAGAGTAACAACACTCAACCGATAATACAAATCTTTTCTTAATTTCTGAGCACTAATCGCATCAATCGGATCTTCATTCATCGTCGCAATAATCCGCACATTTACGATTCGATCCGTCGTATCCCCGATTCGCCGTACCGTTTTTTCTTGTAATACACGTAAAAGTTTCGTTTGTAACGAAGGATGGAGCGCATGAATTTCATCTAATAAAACGGTGCCGCCTTCCGCTTGCTCAAACAATCCTGGGCGGTCCACAGCACCAGGATACGCATTTTCCGTTGTTCCGAATAAAATTTCTTCCAGTAATTGAGCAGGAAAAGCTGCACAGTTTTGCGAAACAAACGGTCGATGGGCACGGGGGCTCCCGTTATGAATACTTTGGGCAAACAGTTCTTTCCCGGTTCCTGTTTCCCCCACAATTAAAACTGATGAAGTCGTCCGGGTGGCCCGTTTACTTGTTTCAATCACCTCTAAAAGTGATGGGGACGTACCAATGATTTGATCAAAGGTGTACTTCGGTGTTCCTTTTACAAACATGTTTTCGCGCAAAATTTTTTCTAGCTTGGTGACGTCGCGCGCAAACTCAACCGCTCCTACTGTTTCCCCGTCCACAACAATCGGATACGTATTATTAATGGTTGTAATTTCTTGACCTTTATAATTAAAATACGTTTGTTTAACGTTTAAAATACTTTCCCCAGTTTTCAACACTTTTAATAACGTACTTTCTTCATTATCACTAAATTGAAAGATATCAAGTAAATTTTTATCTAAGACGTCCTCAATATTCATCCCTTCAATTTCCATCATCTTCGGATTGTAAATAATCGTTTTTCCATCACGGTCGATGGCGTGTATGCCTAAATCCATTTTCTCAAGGAGTTGTTCATAAATAGATAATAAATGCTCATTCCAATCGTTTCCCATTTAAATCCCTCCGTTCAGGGTACGATAACATTGTAAAGAAAATCCCTTGAAAAATGCAATGAATTTTTGCATTATTATATATGTAAAGAAAATTTTGAAGCAAATAAATTTTGCGGTAAGCGATGAAAAAATTTTTTTCGATAAGAGGAGGAGCTTTCCATGATCCCGTACAAACACGAACCGTTTACGGACTTTTCGAAAGAAGAGAATAAGCGAGCGTTCCAAGAAGGATTAAAGCTTGTTGAAAGTTATTTAGGTCAAGATTATCCGCTAGTCATCGGCGGCGAGCGCGTGACAACAGAAGACAAAATCGTTTCGATCAACCCAGCGAACAAAGAAGAAGTAATCGGTCGCGTTTCTAAAGCGAACAAAGAACTCGCGGAAAAAGCGATGAACGTGGCGTACGAAACGTTCCAAACATGGAAAAAAGTAAAACCAGAAGTGCGTGCAGATATTTTATTTAAAGCGGCTGCGCTCGTTCGTCGTCGCAAGCATGAGTTTTCTGCTTTACTTGTAAAAGAAGCAGGTAAGCCATGGAAAGAAGCCGATGCCGATACAGCGGAAGCGATCGACTTCATGGAGTATTACGGTCGTCAAATGTTGAAATTAAAAGACGGAATTCCAGTGGAAAGCCGTCCGGGTGAATTTAACCGATTTAATTACATCCCATTAGGTGTCGGTGTGGTCATTTCCCCATGGAACTTCCCGTTTGCAATCATGGCGGGTACCACAGTGGCATCCCTTGTGACAGGTAACACTGTGCTATTAAAACCAGCAAGTTCCACTCCGGTTGTCGCTTATAAATTTGTCGAAGTATTAGAAGAAGCAGGTCTTCCTGCAGGTGTTCTAAACTTCATCCCAGGTAGCGGGGCGGAAGTCGGGGACTACTTAGTGGATCATCCGAAAACTCGTTTCATCAGTTTCACCGGTTCTCGTGATGTTGGTATTCGCATTTACGAGCGCGCAGCGAAAGTGAACCCAGGCCAAATTTGGTTAAAACGCGTTATTGCGGAAATGGGCGGAAAAGACACAATCGTTGTCGACAAAGACGCGGATCTAGAATTAGCAGCTCAATCCATCGTAGCGTCAGCGTTTGGCTTCTCTGGACAAAAATGTTCCGCATGCTCTCGTGCAGTCATCGTCGAAGACGTGTATGATCAAGTATTAAACCGCGTCGTCGAATTAACAAAAGAACTAAAAGTCGGAAACCCAGCAGAACAAAGCACATTTATGGGTCCAGTCATCGACCAAAGCGCCTTCAACAAAATCATGAACTACATTGAAATTGGAAAACAAGAAGGCAAACTCATGACAGGTGGCGAAGGGGACGACTCAAAAGGTTACTTTATCCAGCCAACGGTCTTTGCGGATGTGGATCCTGAGGCGCGCATCATGCAAGAAGAAATTTTCGGACCAGTCGTGGCCTTTACAAAAGCGAAAGACTTTGATCATGCGATTGACATTGCGAACAACACCGAATACGGCTTAACAGGAGCAGTAATCTCCAACAACCGTGCAAACATCGAAAAAGCACGTGAAGACTTCCATGTCGGAAACCTTTACTTCAACCGCGGTTGTACAGGTGCCATTGTTGGTTACCAACCGTTCGGTGGCTTCAATATGTCCGGTACAGACTCCAAAGCCGGTGGCCCAGACTACTTAATCTTACACATGCAAGCGAAGACAACTTCGGAAATGCTTTAATCAAATAGTCAAGAGCCTTTGAATAAAGGCTCTTCCTCTCTTTATTTTTTTGTCAGAAAATTATGCGAAATAGGAGTGTTTTTTATGGCGACAAAAACAGCACAAATTATTGAACAAACGGAACGTTACGGTGCGAATAACTATCATCCGCTACCAATTGTTATTTCTGAAGCGGAAGGCGTTTGGGTAAAGGACCCGGAAGGCAATAAATATATGGATATGTTAAGCGCTTACTCTGCAGTGAACCAAGGACATCGTCATCCGAAAATCATTCAAGCGCTAAAAGACCAAGCGGATCGTGTGACCTTAACTTCTCGTGCGTTCCATAACGACCAATTAGGTCCGTGGTACGAAAAAATTTGTAAGTTAACAAACAAAGAAATGGCTTTACCAATGAACACTGGGGCAGAAGCGGTAGAAACAGCGATTAAAGCGGCTCGCCGTTGGGGTTACGATGTAAAAGGTATTCCAAACGATCAAGCAGAAATTATTGCCTGCGAAGGAAACTTCCATGGCCGTACGATGACAGCGGTTTCGCTTTCTTCTGAAGAGGAATACAAACGCGGCTTCGGTCCAATGCTTCCTGGGATTAAATTAATTCCATACGGAGACATTGAAGCATTAAAAGCATCGATTACTCCAAATACCGCAGCGTTTTTAATTGAGCCTATTCAAGGAGAAGCAGGAATTGTCCTACCTCCTGAAGGCTTCTTAAAAGCAGCTTATGAAGTATGTAAAGAAAACAACGTTCTTTTCATTGCTGACGAAATTCAAGCAGGTCTTGGTCGTTCCGGTAAGATGTTTGCTTGCGAATGGGAAGATGTAGAGCCTGATATGTACATTTTAGGAAAAGCGCTAGGTGGCGGTGTATTCCCTATTTCTTGTGTGGTTGCTAACAAAGACATTCTTGGTGTATTTAACCCAGGCTCTCACGGATCCACATTCGGTGGAAACCCAATGGCTTGTGCGGTTTCATTGGCGGCGTTAGACGTGTTAGTGGAAGAAAAATTAGCGGAACGTTCGCTTGAACTTGGTGAATATTTCATGAGCAAATTAAAAGAAATTAACAACCCAGTGATTAAAGAAGTTCGTGGTAAAGGCTTATTTATCGGGGTTGAACTTCACGAGCCTGCCCGTAAATATTGCGAAGCCTTAAAAGAAGAAGGACTATTATGTAAAGAAACTCATGAAACGGTCATTCGCTTTGCTCCTCCTTTAGTGATTACAAAAGAAGAACTCGATTGGGCAATCGAGCGTATTAAAAAAGTGCTGTCATAATGTTACAATGACATCGTAGACAGATTTTAGAAAAAGAGGCGAATTCAATGGCGGAAAATCTCAATTTATTTACTTCAACACAAGATGTCATTAAAGAGGCTCTTGAAAAATTAGGGTACAACGAAGAAATGTACGAATTATTAAAAGAACCGTTACGTATGCTCACAGTTCGGATTCCTGTCCGTATGGATGATGGAACGGTAAAAGTGTTTACTGGGTATCGTTCTCAACATAATGATGCCGTTGGTCCAACAAAAGGAGGCGTCCGATTCCATCCGGAAGTAGATGAAGAAGAAGTAAAAGCACTATCGATGTGGATGAGCTTAAAATGTGGCATCGTTGACTTACCGTATGGAGGAGGAAAAGGCGGCATCGTCTGTGACCCACGCACGATGTCCATGGCAGAGTTAGAACGTTTATCCCGTGGTTATGTTCGGGCCATTAGCCAAATCGTTGGTCCGACAAAAGACATTCCTGCCCCAGACGTATATACGAACTCACAAATTATGGCGTGGATGGTCGATGAATATAGCCGTTTACGTGAATATGATTCTCCAGGTTTCATTACTGGAAAACCACTCGTTCTTGGTGGGTCTCAAGGCCGTGAAAAAGCAACCGCCCAAGGGGTCACCATTTGTATCGAAGAAGCTGCGAAGCGTAAAGGGATTGATATTAAAGGTGCCCGAGTCGTTATCCAAGGATTCGGAAATGCGGGCAGCTTTTTAGCGAAGTTTATGCATGATGCGGGTGCAAAAGTTATAGGAATCTCGGATGCGTATGGTGCATTGTACGACCCGAACGGACTTGATATTGATTATTTATTAGATCGTCGTGATAGTTTCGGAACGGTTACAACGTTGTTTGAAAATACCATCACGAACAAAGAACTGTTAGAACTTGATTGTGACATTTTAGTACCAGCAGCTGTATCTAACCAAATTACAGCTGAAAACGCTCATAATATTAAAGCGTCCATCGTTGTTGAAGCAGCCAATGGACCAACCACTTTGGAAGCGACACGCATTTTATCCGAACGTGGCATATTATTAGTTCCAGACGTATTAGCGAGTGCTGGTGGCGTGACTGTTTCTTATTTTGAGTGGGTTCAAAACAACCAAGGGTATTACTGGACAGAAGAAGAAGTGAATGAAAAACTACGCAAAAAATTGGTAGAAGCGTTTGATAATGTGTATCAAACCGCGCAAAACCGTCGTGTCAATATGCGCTTAGCGGCTTACATGGTCGGAGTTCGTAAAATGGCTGAAGCATCGAAATTTAGAGGTTGGGTATAATTCACATAACAAGGGACTGTCCGATAAGTCCCTAAAATAAAGCAAGTGGCGAAAAACGAGCCGTTTTTCGCCACTTGCTTTTGTATTTTTTCGATTTTTCTCTGAAAGTAGCTGGCGGATGCCTGCTACTTTCAGTAT